>JAAXUP010000053.1 GCA_013335935.1 Eubacteriaceae bacterium
AATTATATCATATTTTGTCTGTTCATTGTATAGTTCATTTGTCACAGTTTCCAAATCAGGATTTTCTTTGGAGTAACTGGTGAGTTTCTCATTATAAGATATTATTTTATCTTGTAGTTCCTGGTCATTCAGTTTAAGATTGTTTATTTCTGTCTGATATTCATAAATCGTTTTAGTCGTTGTGATATTTTCCCAGGGAATTTTTGTTGCCGCTGGTTTAGAGAAGATATGGGAGAACAGAAATCCCGAAACGATAAACACCAGCAGCATATAAATACTGGATTTTTTTATTTTCATTTTCATCATTCTTTCACGACTGGTTTGGCGTATTTATAGTCGATTACTCCGTCAAATTTTGCGATCTCAACTTTTGCGCTCTCTTTTATGGAGACACTGATATAGTTGGCCTTCATGATTTCAACAATTCCAGCCCTTATCATAATCGCGGATTTAAGGGTCTTTGAATCCCCGATGACTTTGAAAACAAAAGGTCTGGAAAATTTCGATCCATTAATGTTGATATGGCTTCCAGCAAGTCTGATTTCAGAAGTATTGATGATTCTTTCATCATTGATAGAAATTGCTTCTGCCCCTGCGGCGTTGAGCTCATTGACCAGCAGCAATAAAAGCTCAGAATTATAAAGGAATGGGTCGAATCCATCTTTTTCAACATTGTCGTAGTCAAGGGTTATGACAATACCTTCCCCCGATACATCTGTAAGCCCCGCGGATGCCTTGACTTGATTAACGTTATCAAGAAGCTGGCTGATGTATGCATCATTATCTGCCGCTAAGGTTTCATATTTATTTACCTGGGCCTCAAGTCCAGCTGCCTTGTTGGAAAGTTCCGTATTTTCTTTTTTTACCTGGTTTAGTTCGATTAGAAGTTCTTCAGCTCGCTGTGTTGTAACGATGCCGCCCAGACCTCTGATAGATTTCATTTGCATAATGATCATGATACCGATAATAATACAAACTATTGCTATCTCCAATCTTCCTTTTGATTTATTCAAAATTTTCTCTCCTCGTTCACCTTGGGGTGTATGTTGGATTTCCTCCATGTGTCAGATCTATTATCATTCTGTTGTCTTTTTCTATAAGATAAGTGGATAAAAAATCTATCTTTTCCAATATGCTGCTATTATCTTTAACCATAATTATACTACCACCTGTAGTATAAAGATACAATTGTTTTTCCTTTGTTATATTGATTTCTGAAATATACTTAGTCAGACTCTTGTCCGCCAACGTTTTAATGGAATCAATCACGTTATTCCTGACCCAGGCAGGCTCCATCTTAAGATTGCTTCCGGCAACAGGATTTTTAATAACTTTTTCCGCTCCCGAAACAACCGGAATATCCCAATCTTTCAGGCTATCCGAGATCTCAAGGATACGCCCGGAGCCATCAATATATAGATACTTTTTTGACTGAATAAATATACATACCGGGACCCTTTCCGTTACATAGACTTTAAGAGTGTCCGGAAATACGCGGATGATGCTGACATCGCTTACGTAAGGAAGAGTCTTCAATTTGTCCAGCGCTTTGTTCTTTTTGACTAAAAATATATTCTCTTCTGCTTTTAGACCGGAAACTTTCAAAAGTGTCTCTTTGCTCAATCGGTCATTGTCAAAAAATTCAATTGATTTCACATTGAAAAAAGGTGTAAAAAACAACAAATAGGACAGTAGTCCGATTGAAGCTAAAATCAATAAAAATCTTATAAATATTTTTATTCTTTTCTTCTTTTTCCTTTGCCTTCTGAGTTTTCTTTGGTCCGCTGGGGGAATGTTGTAGTCGTTTGATGGATTTTGTCTCATTTTTTGTATTTACCCTCGAGCAGCTCTTTGATTTTTTCATAGATGATGACATCTGAATTTAAAACAGCTGTTTCTTTAGCTTTTGTTGACATTTCAGCAAGCCTGTCCGGGCTGGAAATCAGCATGTCAACCGTTCTTGTCAGAAGCTTGGGATCATCCTTAAGGGCTTTATCAAGAATAAGCATCCCGCCGCCATTTTCAGTTATGGTCCTGGCATTATACTCCTGGTGATTATCCGTAGCAAAAGGAAACGGAACCAGGATCGATGCTGCGGATGCTGCAGCAATTTCAGCAACACTCATGGCGCCTGCTCTTGAAACCACCAGATCGGCACCATTTAGAAGATCAGGCATATCATTGGAGTACGCCAGTATTCTAATATTCTCACTTCCCTCAATATCTGCAATTTCTTTCATTTTTAAAGTGAAGGCTGCATATTGTTTTTTCCCGGTTACGTGGACTACATATACATTTTTATTGTCTTTATATTCTTTGATCACTTCCATCATTGCTGTATTAATGGTAAGGGCTCCCTGGCTACCACCCACCGAAACAATAAGTCTTGAATCTTGAGGAATTTCTAGTTTTTTTCTGGCTTTCATCTTGTCCACTGCAAAAAAATCCTGCCGGATAGGATTCCCTGAGAGGAATAATTTTTCAGCGTGATGGAAATATTTTATGGATTCTTCAAAACTGATCGCGACCCTGTCCACAAATCTCGCCAGCAGTTTATTGGTTGCCCCTGGGAAAGCATTCTGCTCGTGTATGAGAGTGGGTATTCCCATTCTCGCAGCGATGAATAAAATCGGACCGCAAACATATCCACCGGTACCAATGGTTATATCCGGCTTAAAATCCTTAACCAGTTTTCTTGCATCAGCAAGCCCCTTAAAAAGTTCTCCCACACTTTTCAGTGTATCCATGGACAATTTTCTTTCAAATCCCTTGACTCGGATCATTGATATTGGGTATCCTGCAGCTGGCACGATGTCTTTTTCCATACCCTTGCTGGTACCAACAAATCTTATTTCAGCATCAGGATGGTTCTTTTTAATAATATTTGCAATGGCGATACCAGGATAAATGTGGCCTCCAGTTCCACCTGCCGCAATCAATACTTTCATAAAATTCATCTCCTTTCAGGAGGGATATGCCGGGAAATGTTGAAGAGCATTCCCATTCCAGTCATCAGAAATACGATGGAGGAACCTCCCGCACTTATAAATGGCAGAGGAATCCCGGTTACAGGAATCAACTGGGTTACAACTGCGATATTAATGACCACCTGGATCCCTATCATCAACGTCAGTCCAAATGCCAAAAGGGAACTGAAAGTATCCGGCGCTTTCATGGCGATATTCAGTCCTCGCCATATTAGCAGAAGAAAAAGCGCCAGAATGAAAAGTGTGCCGATCAGTCCAAGTTCTTCACCAATATGGGCAAAAATAAAGTCATTTTGCGGTTCCGGCAGGAAAAACATTTTTTGCTTTCCATTGCCCAGCCCCTGTCCGAAAATTCCTCCTGAACCCAGGGCAAGAATCGACTGCCTGGATTGCCATCCAGTTCCTGTAAGATTAGATGCCGGATCCAGAAAGGCATCCAGCCTGTCTTTCCTCCAGTTTGTGAAAAAAATGAAATATACTGCCAGTGATACTACTCCGCCAAACAATGATGCAATATAAAACAGATTGCCTCCGGCTATAAAAAGCATCCCAATAATGATGGCCGCAACAATCAGGGAGGTGCTTAGATTCGGCTCGATATAGATAAGCCCGGAAACTGTCACTAACAGAAGCATATAGGGAAGAAATCCAGTTACGAAGCCTCTCACCTGATTTTTCATAACTGAAAGTGATGACGCCATAAAGATGATCACACTTAATTTCGCAACTTCTGAAGATTGCAGCTGAAGAGGTCCAATTCTGATCCATCGCCATGCCCCGTTTGCATAATGCCCGATTCCAGGTACGAAGACGAGTATCAGAAGTACAATAGATATCCCCATAAGATGCAGCGCATATTTCTTATATATCTTGTAGTCAAGTCTTGAGACAATGATAAAGGCAGCCCAGCCGATCAGCGTATAAATGAACTGTTTCCTAAAAATATAATATTGGTCTCCGTATATGGCATTGGAATTATAAAGGCTTGCGCTGAACACCATAACGATCCCTATACAAGTAAGCGTAAATATTGTGATGATCAGTAAGAAATCACCGGAATATAATTTTTTCACTTTTTCACCTCGAAGTTCTGTACAACCCTTGGGATGTGATAATTTCTATTCAAGGCTTTTAACAGTATCCTTGAATATTTGACCGCGCACTTCAAAATTCTCGAACATGTCCCAACTTGCACAAGCTGGTGACAGAAGAACAGTATCGCCTTTCTCGGCGCTTTCATAACTCTTAAGAATAGCTTCCTTAAAAGCACTGCACTTTTCTATATTTAAAAATCCTTTTTTTGCTGCGGTACTGATGATCTGATCAGCGGTTGTTCCAATCACAAAAACCTTTTTTACTTTTCCTTTAAAGTGGTCGATCCAATCGGAAAAATCTGTCTTCTTATCATAACCTCCAGCGATCAAAATCACTGGTGAGCTCATTGCTTCCAGAGCAATAATTCCTGCGTCTGTATTCGTGCCTTTTGAATCATTAATAAATCGAATGCCGTTTAGTTCTCTGACAAATTCCAGCCTGTGTTCCACACCGGTAAATTCTATCAAACCTTGCTTTATGATTTCTATTTCTACACCCGCGAAGTAAGCAAGGGCTGAAGCTGCTAGAGCATTCTTTACATTGTGTATTCCCGGTATTTTAAGGTCTTTGATGTCAATGAGCTCTAAAATCTGATTACCATCAGCGATTTTCATCATGTTGCTATCAAGAAATGCTCCGTCTCCACGTCTGCCATTTGCGCTGAAATAGATTTTCCTGCATCTGACATCCCTTTCGATCACTTCCGCGTACTCATCGTCTGCATTGATCAAAACATAGTCTTCCGGACAGGAGTTTTTAAAAATTTTCTTCTTGCTGTTGATATAATTTTCCATGGTGACATGCCTGTCAAGATGATCTGGCGTAATGTTAAGTATGGTAGAAAGTTTTGTTCTGAATTTTTCAATATTTTCAAGCTGAAAACTGCTGATTTCAGCAATAACCATATCATTTTCTTCAGCAATATCCGCATAGTTAATGATGGGATCACCGATATTTCCTGTCTTATATGCCTTAAAGTGGCTTCTGGCAAAAATTTCGTATGTCAGAGTCGTCGTTGTGGTTTTCCCGTTTGTACCGGTAATGCCGATTATTGGTGCCCGAAGATATCGATAGGCTAGCTCGATCTCACTGACCAAAGGGATTCCCATGGACGTTATTTTTTTAATCAAGGGAATATCCGGGGGTACTCCCGGACTGACGATTGCTTCTTCAACTTCCTGAAGTATGTCGTCGGTTATATTGTCTCCGAATATCCCTGTTGTCAAAGGATTATTCAGCATTTTCACAATGCTTTCATGCTCTTTAAGCTTTTCATAGTTACTGTCGTAGAGAACTACCTTGAATCCCCGGTCCAGTAAAAATTCAGCGCTTGCCATTCCACTTCTCGCCATTCCAATTATCATTTTACAATTTTTCATCAAATCACCGCCGCTTTATAATATGCTTAGTATTCCAACTACTGCTAAAATTGCCGCAGCCAGCCAGAACCTATGAACTACTTTTGTTTCCTTCCATCCCATCAGTTCAAAGTGATGGTGGATGGGAGCCATCCTGAATACACGTTTCCCTTTTGTGAGCTTAAAATACGAAACCTGAATAACCACTGAGAGTGCTTCGATAACAAAAACTCCCCCAACACCAACCATGTGAAGTGGACTGGATGAGATCAGTATCAGCGCTCCGATTGCTCCTCCCAGAGCCATTGAGCCTGTATCTCCCATGAATACTTTAGCTGGATGATAGTTGAATCTTAAAAATCCCAATAGGGATCCCATTAGTGCTGCTGAAAAGATCACGCCTGTAGCATTATTAAATAGAAGGGACAGCACGAGAAAAAACAGAAAGCTGAAAAATGATACTCCAGTCGCCAGCCCGTCAAGTCCGTCAGTAAGATTTACCGCATTTACAAAAGCAAGAATCACGAAAATCATAAAGGGAATATAAAATCCGCCAAGATTCAGGCTGACAGCCGTAAACGGGACAGCAATGGAAGCACCCATTTCAAGGCTTGAATATGCCATAAAGCTTACTGAAAATGCCAGAACCAGCTGCATGACGATTTTCTGCCATGCTCGCAATCCCAGATTCCTTTTAAGGATTACTTTGATATAGTCATCGATAAACCCGATTAAACCAAAACCTATAAATGAAACCATGATAATGACCAGCCGGATGTCCCATTGTGAAAGTGCCAGGGTCACTGCAGAAGCAGCCCCAATAAACAGAATACCTCCCATAGTAGGTGTTCCCGTCTTTGCCATATGACTTTTGGGACCTTCTTCTCGGATTGTCTGACCAAATTTAAGTTTTTCAAGATAAGGTATGAAAAGTGGTCCTGTAAAAATCACCATTAGCAATGAAGCGGCTAATGCTATTAATGTTTTATCCATTTAAATTTCCTTTCCCGGTCAAATGATGCACGACTTCTTCCATTCTCATGCCTCTTGACCCTTTGATGAGAATCACATATTTTGATTTGATATGGTTATCTAAATAATCCTGCAATTCATCTTTTGAATTAAAATGCAGAGAGTACCTTTGATCAAAACCTGAATCTTCCGCACCTTTATTATAATAAATGCTCATTTCTCCCACAGTGATCAACCGATCAATGTCATTTTCTGCAGCAAATTTTCCAACTTCCCGGTGGTATTTCTCAGCTTCTTCCCCAATTTCAAACATATCCCCCAAAGCGGCAACCAGCATTACTCCAGGTTCTCTGTAATCACGAAGTACCGACAATGCGCTTTTCATAGAATGGGGATTTGCATTATAGCTGTCATTGATAATAACATTGTCTCTTATATATTTTATATCCATTCTGTTATCACTAGGTAAAAAATCATCTAATCCCTGTTGAATTTCTCTTCCCGTCATCTTAAGATGCTTTCCAAGAGCTATCCCCGTCAGGCAATTGTATATATTATGCAATCCCCCAATTCTGAAAGTGAAGGTTTCCTCCCGACCCAAATGATCTCTGGTTTTCATGAGGATCCCATCTTTTCCGGAATGATATTCCAGACATCTGAGGTCAGCCCTTTCGTTTTTTATTCCTACTTTGATAACCTTGAACCCGGACTGGTTTATCCCGTTTAAAAGGTCATCGTCGCCATTGATAATGGCGCATTGCTCTTTTGTGAGGGTTTCAAAGATTTCTGATTTGGCCTTGAAAATATTCTCTCTGGATCCAAGCTGTTCCAGGTGAGCCGTCCCTACATTTGTAATGATGGCTACATCAGGTTTCGCGATATGAACCAGTTCGCTGATCTCGCCAAATCCGCTCATTCCCATCTCAAGAATGGCAGCTTCCGTACTTTTCTCCATATTGAATATGGTTAAGGGCATGCCAATATGATTATTCCTGTTCCCCTCGGTTCTTATGGTATGATACTTTACTTTCAGTATGGAATACAAAATATCCTTTGTGGTGGTTTTGCCGCTGCTTCCGGTAACCGCGATGATGGGGATATTGAAAAGACTTCTGTAATATTTTGCAAGGCTTTGCAATGCTTTTAAGGTGTTATCTACTTTGATTATAGTTTCCCCTTGAAACACGTCAATTTCTTTTTCAGTTAACGAAGCAACTGCTCCTTTTTCGAAGGCGTCCCTGATAAGGTCATGCCCATCGATCCTTTCCCCCTTGAATGGTATGAAAAGGTATCCTTCTTTTATTTTTCTTGTATCGATCTCAACACCTGTTATTTCCACTGTTGAAGGACCTGATAACAATCTTCCTCCGACGGCTTCCAACAGGTCTTCAATTTTTATTGGATTCATTCCGGCTCAGGATCTCCTTTATAATTTTCTTTTCATTGAAATCTATCTTTTTATCCTTAATGATCTGATAGGCCTCATGACCTTTACCTGCAATAAGCAAAGTATCTCCGGCTTTTGCTTCCATAAGACCTCGCTGGATGGCTTTGTACCGATCGCAGACGACCTCATATTTTCCACCCGACTTGACAACACCGGGTAGAATTTCATTGATGATATCCATAGGCTCCTCAAATCGGGGATTATCCGAAGTGACGATGCAATAATCGCTTAGGCTTCCGGCAATTTCACCCATAATGCTTCGTTTGCTTCTGTCTCTGTTGCCGCCACAGCCAAAAACAGTGATGATTCTTCCTTTACAAGTCTTTCTAAGGGTATTCAGTATATTTGCCAGACCATCCGGTGTATGGGCAAAATCAATGATCACCTGGAAGGGTTCCTCGGTTTTAACTTTCTCTATTCTGCCTGGCACTCCTTGAATGTCTTCCGACATTTCAGAAATTTCACTCATGGTGATTCCTTCTCTAAGCGCTGCCGCTGCCGCCGCTGCCAGATTATACACAGTAAAATCTCCAGAAATGACGGAACTGACTTTTCCATGAAAATTTTTGTCGGAGAGATAAAAACTTACCCCTTCGCTGCTGTTATGGACTTCGCTAATTCTAAGATCGCTATCCTCCAAGGTACCAAAGGAAATGTTCGCAGGTTTATTACCTGTTGAATGAGACTGTTCAAGTTTCTTATAAAGGTCTTTTCCCCATTTGTCATCCACATTGATAATATTGTACTCTGTTGTCATATAAAAAAGTTTTTCCTTTGCGTTGTAATAATTCTCCATGGTGCCATGAAAATCCAGATGATCCTGAGTAAGATTTGTAAAAATTCCTCCATGAAAACTTATGTCGTCAACCCTCTTAAGATCAAGCCCATGGGAGGAAACCTCCATAACCACATACTCCATATGGTTTTTGACCATTTCATCAAGGACTTCATTGATCTCCAGAGATTCAGGAGTCGTATGTTCTGTTTTGATTTCTTTATCGTCATAGAAATTCCCAAGTGTCCCAATGATCCCAGTTTTTCTGCCTGCGCATTCCAGAATATTTTTAAGAAAAAACGCTGTGCTTGTTTTACCGTTGGTACCGGTGATGCCGATCACTTTTATTTTTTTCGAAGGTTGTCCATGAAATTCAGCTGACATTCTGGAAAGCGCTTTTCTCACGTCTTTTACTTTCAAATAAGTGATGCCGTTTATATATTCATCAGGATCGGTTTCAGTTACGATAACCCCTGCACCTTTTCTCACTGCTGATTCGATGTATTGATTGCCATCCATCTGATATCCTTTTATGGCAAAGAAAATCGATTGATCCACACATTTCCTGGAATCATAACAAAGTTTCTGGATTTCCATTTCTGTGCTTCCCTTTAACAATTTGTAGTCATAGGTTTTTATGATTTCAATAAGCTGCATCCCGTTCACCTGCCTTTTCACAGATACAATTATCCACTAACTCACACTAAAAAACAATAGCCTAACGGGAAAGCCTTGAAAAAAATTCAAGGCTTACTCGATATGTTTAAATTCTACTATGATTTTTGTTCCTGGTTCTGCCATTTCACCTGGACCTGGACTTTGAGAGATGCTTATCCCTCCGCTGCCATTCACCTGGATACCAAGACCTACCTTCTGGAGAGTTTCATTCGCTTTTTGTATGCTCATGTCCACAACATTGGGCACTGAGATAGCGGACTTGTTATCAGAAGTGCTTCCCTGTGAAATTGTAAGCTGAACCACTGTATTTTCCTTAATTATTGAACCCGGCATGGGAGACTGATCGACAATGACGGCATGTTCAAGGGTGTCATCCCCAATTATTTTATAATTTAATTTTAAATATCCCAAAACTTCCTTGGCCAATGAAATATTCTGATTTCTAAGGTCGGGTACAATATCCGTTTCACCGAAATCGACCTTACTTTCAGTAGGCACATTCAAATATTTAAGAGAATTGATCAAGATGTCGATGGCTACAGGAGCAGCTGTTGTCGCTCCCGTTGGAGAATAGTCGGCTGGTTCATCCACGATCAACAGGATGCTGACCTTAGGATCATCCACAGGTGCGACTCCAAAAAACGAGGTGATGTACTTGCCCTGAGCATATTTTCCGTCAATGATTTTTTGAGCTGTTCCTGTTTTTCCGCCAATGCTGAATTCACCAGCTTGTTTTGTAAGAGCAGCACTGTTGCTGATTACTTTTTTCATGATCTCTTTCAGCACGTCTGAGGTCTCTTTGGATATGATCTGTCTTGAAGCCTCGGCATCCGCGTAATCCTTGATGACTGTTTTATTGTCACTGGTGAGAATTTTCTTTACAATGGTAGGTTTATGATAATACCCGTCGTTCAGTGCTGCAGAAAGAGCGCTTATCAGCTGAATCGGCGTGACGGCTATGCCTTGTCCGTAGGACTTTGTAGCAAAACTTGCATTCTTGAGATTGTTGTTGGGAGAGACGATACCAGACTGTTCTCCATCCAGCTGTATTTTGGTCTTATCACCGAATCCGAAATTATAAAGGTATTTATAGAAGGTACCTGGATTCATCCTCATGATTGTTTGGACCAGAACAGGATTGCAGGAGTTTGCTACCGCTTCCACAAAGGTTTCATCTCCATGAGCTCTGGGAAAGATGTGGCATCTTATTTTGATCCCGTCGATCAAAATAAATCCGTTGTCATAGAAAGCCGTATCCGGGGCTACTACCCCTTCTTCAAGGGCTGCTGCAGCGGTTATCAGCTTGAAAGTGGAACCTGGCTCATAATTGAATCCCACAGCCGGATTGGACCACATGGCAAGCTGCTTTTCACCCAGATTAAGACCCTCCAAATCGGTGCTCATGCATTGGGCAAAAATTTCTGATATGGCTTGAGGGTCGTTAAGATTGTAGTCCGGTTTGGCTGCCATACCAAGAACCTCACCAGTTTTAGGATCCATTGCAATGGCTATGATCCTTTTTGCTTTCAGGGTTTTCTGGGCTTCGTCCATTGCAGACTCCATAAAATGCTGAATTACGCTGTCTATTGTCAAAACCACATTATCTCCTGAGGTGGGTTGGATCTTAATTTGATAACCTGAAGGGACTTTCTGGTTTTTTCCATCTTTTTCATAAACCAGGACACCGTCCTCGCCACTTAGTTCCTCATCAAAGATCCTCTCGATCCCGTAAAGACCCTGGTGGTCGCTCCCTGTAAAACCTAAAACATAGGAAGCAAAGTTCCCATTGGTGTAATATCTTTTTTTATCTTCTGAAATTTCTATACCTTTAAAATCCTGATCTTTTATTTTGAAAGCCTTGTCATTATCAACTTTCCTGGAAATAAGAACAAGGGATTTGTCTTTATCTGTAAGTTTCGCAATCAATTCCGTCTTATCGATCCCCAATATGTCACTGAGATAAAGTCCGACCTTCTCTGCATCCTGGATATCCGCAGGTCTGGCATATATGCTGCTGGCAGATGCATCCTTTGCCAGGATATTCATATTTCTGTCGTATATATCACCTCTGGAGGCGGTAAGGGGAATTTCTCCCATCAGCTGACCCGTTTGCTGGTCAGTCAGGTTAATAGAATTATATGCCTGGATATATGTAAGCTTTGCAGCCATTATGACAAATAAAATCATGAAAATGAAAAAAGCAAAGACAAGTCTTTTCTTTCTTCTTAGGTGATATAATGACAAAGTGAGCCCTCCATGCTAATTAATCAATTGAACGATCCAAGACACGACTTTACTTTCACCAGAATCTGCTTTGTCTTTGCTGCTGTTATCAGCGACTGTATTTTCATTGCTTACTGCGAGATAAGTGTACTGTTCATTTTGCGGTTCCACCATGCCAAGATTATTTTTCGCATAGTTTTCTATATAGTTAAGATCCAGACCGGATAATAGTCTGCCTTCTTTAGCGTCGTTAGTCATCTGCACTTCTTTAACTTCTTTTTCAAGAGCTAAAATTTCTCGGTTTACAGTATTGATTCTGGAGTGCTGGAACAAAAGGATCATTCCAAGGGTAAAAATCATAATTATGAACAAAAGGAATCGAATCTTTGAATTGCCTCTGATTCTTTTTTTCTTGCTGTACTTTTCTCTGATCCTAGTTACAGTTATATCATCGTCCTCTAAGTAGTAATTATACAGTTTCTCGTTTGATATTACCATACCCGACTCTCCTTTGTTATAATTTTTCTGCGATTCTTAGCTTTGCACTTCGTGATCTGGGATTTTTTTCAAGCTCGACTTCCGTTGGGTAGATCGGTTTTTTTGTGATGATTTTAATTTCCGGTTTCTTGCCGCACTGGCAAATGGGAAAATCTGATGGACACTGGCAAGGATTTTCCATTTCCTTAAAAGCTCTTTTAACGATTCGATCCTCCAGTGAGTGGAAGGTTATCATGCAGAGTCTGCCTCCTGGATTCAGGCTTTCAATAGAATCACTAATGGCTTTTTTAAGTATCCCCAATTCATTGTTGACTTCGATCCGGATCGCCTGAAAGGTTCTTCTTGCCGGATGGGGACCTTCTCTTCTGAATTTAGCCGGTATGGAAGATTTAATGATCTCGACCAGTTCGAAAGTGGTGTCGATGCTTTTTTCTTCTCTCTTCTTAACAATTGAATAGGCTATTTTGTGAGCAAATTTTTCTTCTCCGTAATCTCTCAGGATATTTCGAATTTCTTTCTCGCTATAGGTGTTTACAACTACCCAGGCACTAAGTTCACTTCTTTTGTCCATTCGCATATCCAGTTCTGAATCAAAATTATACGAAAATCCTCTTGTGCCGTCGTCCAGTTGAAAAGATGATACGCCAAGATCCATCAGTATTCCATCAACTTTTTGGATTTCCAGGTTTTCAAGGATTTTTTTAATATTTTCAAAATTATCTCTTACGTATTTCTTGCTGCAATTGAAAGCTTTCAGTCTTTCCTCTGCTTTTCCAAGAGCATACTCGTCCTGGTCGATTCCTACAAGAACGCCGTC
Organism: Eubacteriaceae bacterium; assembly: GCA_013335935.1. GTDB lineage: Bacteria > Bacillota > Clostridia > Eubacteriales > Alkalibacteraceae > JAAXUP01. The sequence goes on from JAAXUP010000053.1 coordinate 12,851, forward strand.
CAAAGAGAGTCTGCTGCATATTTCCCAGCTGTGGCCTCCACCCCCAAGGGTGCAGTCTACATATGTTCCGTCACTATGAATGTTGAGCCCCTGGATGCATTCATCTAATAGTACCGTGGTATGTTTATAATCCATGGCGTTCACTTCTCTCCGGTTATATTCCAAGCATAGCCATTTTTTCAGCAATGGCGTCATAGCTCAAATCATCTTCTTTATTGTATTGTTCCCAGTTTTCACTATTCCATACTTCCAGGCGGTTTGACACGCCGATGATATAGGTTTCCTTATCGGTCTGGGCATATTCTCTTAAATTGGCTGGAATCATTATTCTGCCCTGCTTATCCAACTCACACTCTGCCGCACCGGCAAAAAAGAATCTGGTAAAGGCTCGGGCATCCTTGCTTGATATGGGGAGAGTTTTTAATTTATCTTCGAATTTGTTCCATTCTTCCAGGGGAAATATAAAAAGACATTTATCAAGCCCTTTGGTTACAATAAAATTGTCACCTAACTGCTCTCTGAATTTTGAAGGAATTATAAGCCTGCCTTTGATGTCAACATTGTGCTGATATTCACCTATAAACAAAATCTCACACCTCTATTCCCCACTATAAACCATATTATACCACTCACCCCCACTTTAAACAATATAAATTGGGCAATTATTATCATTTTTGCAAAAAAAAATAGAAGTTCATCACTTCTATTTCTTACTCGTGAATAATTCTATTTTTTTCTTGTCTTATAAAGATAAAATGAGCAGAATAACAAGATCGCCACGCTGATCAACTGGGCAATTCGCAATCCAAAAAACATCAGACTATCCGTTCTCAGACCTTCGATCATAAACCTTCCGACGGAGTAGAAAATACCATAGATGAAGATGAGTTCCCCTTCATTTTTCTTTGCTTTTTTCTCATAGGCCAGTACAATGAATAAAACCAGGATATTCCAGATGGATTCATATAAAAATGTTGGATGGACCTGAATAAGCCCTTTTACTGGATCCAACACGGTGATCGCCCAGGGCAGGTTTGTCTCTGTCCCATAGGCCTCCTGGTTAAAATAGTTTCCCCATCTGCCAATTGCCTGTCCCAGAGGAAAACATGGAGCAAATATATCAGCCAACGTTAGAAAATCAAGTTTTTTTATTCTGACAACGATATATCCCGCGACAAAAGCAGCTATGAGACCCCCATGGATGGCAAGTCCGCCCTCCCAGATCCTAAGGATCTTGCCAGGATACATCAGATAGTAATCAAGCTGAAAAAGAACATAATAAAGTCTTGCTCCGATGATCGCAGACGGAATAGTCACAAGCACGATATCCAATATGTCATCACTTACAATGCCTTTTTTCGAACCTCTCTTTATTGCGAAAAAAATCCCCAATAACATTGCCAATGAAATGAGAAGTCCATACCACCTAACCGCTATTCCGAAAAAATTAAATGCAATAGGATCCGGCATAACAACGCTCCCTTCAAGAAGTATTTTTTGCAGTTAAAAAGCCCTTTATCAGGGCTTTTGATCATATGCTATGCATTTTTAAAGAATTTCTACCAGCTGACCATTTTTCACTCCAGCGCTATTTCCTTCTTCAACATCGACATGCATTTCCAGGGCAAATTTATCACTGACTCGTACCAGAACATTTTCGAAAATCAGACCCCGTTTCCCATCAACTTTAACCTGAACTTCATCCTTGTCTTTCAGACCAAATTTTTCAGCGTCACTGGTATGCATATGGATATGTCTTGATGCGACGATTGCTCCTTGTGCGATTTCGACCTCCCCATTCGGGCCTGTCAGCTTAACGCCAGGCGTTTCCTTGATGTCCCCTGAATCTCT
>JAAXUP010000054.1 GCA_013335935.1 Eubacteriaceae bacterium
GTTATGGATGTCACCCTTGACGACATATATATCGGAAATGGAGTCAGTGAATTGATCACACTTTCCATGAATGGACTTTTAGATAGTGGCGACGAGATTTTAGTTCCCGCTCCGGATTATCCATTATGGACGGCATCCATCAATCTCGCAGGGGGTAAAGCGGTTCATTACCTGTGTGATGAGGAATCCGACTGGTATCCGGATCTGGAGGATATCAAATCCAAAATCACCGGGAACACCAAGGGAATCGTGATCATCAATCCCAACAACCCTACCGGCGCTGTATATTCTAAGGAAGTGCTTCAGGAACTGGCAAAAATTGCAGAGGAATATCGGCTGATCGTATTCGCTGATGAAATTTATGACAAGATCATATACGATGGCATACAACACATTCCCATGGCAACCCTGGTCCATGATGTCCTTTGCATAACCTACAACGGACTTTCCAAGTCCCACAGGATCGCAGGATTCAGAGTAGGCTGGATGGTACTCAGCGGAAACAAGCATTCAGCCAGAGACTATATAGAAGGGTTGGATATGCTGTCCAATATGCGTCTTTGTTCCAATGTGCCAGCCCAGTATTCCATACAAACAGCCTTAGGAGGCTATCAGAGCCTGAATGAACTGATAAAACCAGGGGGAAGGCTGTATGTCCAGCGGGATTACATTTATAACAGGATCAATGCTATTCCTGGCTTAAGCTGCACAAAACCCAAAGGGGCATTTTACTCTTTCCCCAAGATCGATACAAAGAAATATAATATCAATGATGATATGAAATTTGCGCTTGATTTTCTTCAAAGCAAGAAAGTCCTGGTTGTGCAGGGTACCGGCTTCAATTGGAAGGACCCAGATCATTTCAGGATCGTGTTCCTTCCCAATGTGGATGAACTGAAGATTGCTCTGGATAGGCTGGAAGATTTTTTATCTGGATACTCACAATGAAGATGATCGCAAGATCATCTTTTTTTGACTGGAAAAGTTCGACTAGCTTGCTGGGGTCCAAACTTTTTCAGTCTACTTGAATAAACGTCGAAGACGCCATTCCTGTAGTTATCCAAAAATTACCATAATGATTGACGTTTTAAAATTTCGGAGTATAATAAAGTATTAGATTAAAAACAATATGCAGAGGGTGTGTATTTTTTATGAACGAATTGGAATTTGTCTTAAATAAAATTCTGGATATAGACATCAAGGCATCAAATGTAAAATCAGCAACCGCTGAGAAACTGAAAAATGATGAGGTTTCACTAAGTGAAAGCATCAAGAATCTTGAAAAAGAATTGATCGAAAAAGACAGGATCGAACTGGCCAGGAAATATGAGAAGGCAATGGAAGAAGCCAGAATGCAAAGCGCACAAATTATTGAGGAATCAGAAAAACAGATGAATGAAATCCGTGAAAAATACTTATTAGTGAAGGATGAATTAAGACAAAAAATTGTTGATCAAATAATACTGTCTTAATCAGGAGGTTTATGATGCCGGGTAATGTAAAATTCAGCGGGATAAACACGAAAGTCAGTGTCTTGAGGTCAAGATTGCTGAGTGATGAAGATTATAAGGCTTTAATGGAATTGCAAGGGGTTAAGGAGGTATACAACTATCTTAATGACAAAACGGTATATCATGACGTCTTATTCATGCTCATCGGACAGAAAATACACCGTGGAGATGTGGAAATTGCCCTTCACAAATATAATGTTCTGGCATTGGAAAAGATTTTTCCGATGTTGGAGGATCCCTACAAAACCTTCATCAAGAGGTACATGCTGAAGTATGAAATTGAAGATCTGAAGCTGATCATCGAAAAGGTGACCGGAAAAACAAACGCAGTGAACATCAGCGGGAACCTTATTTCAAGTCCGGTGGTTACGAAAATCGATTTTCAGGACCTTCTGAATCAGGATACTCTCAAGAAGGTTTTTGACAAAATCAAGGACACAAAGTATCATCGTCTTTTGGAACCTTACATGGAAAATGTCCAGGACGAAAAATTCAACTTCTATATTGAAATGGTTCTTGACCGATATTATTATAGCCAGCTGTTAAAAGCTTCTAAAAAATTATCGGAAAAAGATAGTAAAGATGCCATTGACTTGATCCGGCAAAATATTGATTTGTTCAATTTGGAATGGGTTTACAGGGCTACCAAATATTACGATATGTCAAAAGAGGAAATCCTCAACTTTGTTTTGGATAATGGACTCAAGTTGAACTATGACAAGCTTAAAGATCTCATCTATTCCACTGAACTGAGTAAATTCAAAGATTATTTTGCCAATACAGAGTATAAATTTTTGTTCAGTCATGATTATGATATCGATTTATACATGCAAAGACGAATAGAAAGATTTATGTATTACAAAACATTGAACCTCTATAAAAAATCGATTTTGGATTTTGGAAAGATCCTGGCATATATTCTATTTGTTGAATTTGAAATAAAGGACCTGATGTCGATCATTGAAAGCAAGAGATATAAGCTGCCTTCAAAAGAGATATCCAAGTATTTAATTAGAACTATTGAGGTGGTGGACTAATTGGCTGTTGAAAAGCTTGTTATGATGAATGTTGTCGGGAAAAATGAATACGTTGATTCAGTCATTAAAGATATCATATTGTTTGAAAATGTTCAAATCGTTGATGCTTACAGCGAAATTGATAACTTCAGATTTACGATCAATGTAACTGAACGGAATATTCAGGAAATTCTGGGTTTTTCAGAATTGGAATCCGGCATGAAGGCAGCAAATTCTGAGGAATTTCAAGACCGGCTGAGCCTGGTGGAAGAGATGTTTGGGAATGAATTTAAAGTTGATAAAAATTATCTTAAAAAAGACATCGAGTTAGACTCCGTAGTGAGTTCAGTGTACCGGATTTACGCGGCTGTGCATCAGAAATACTTGATTCTTAAGCTATATTACAACGATTTAAAGCAAATCGATACCAGCTTAAAGGCGTATAGGTATCTGGAAAGTGCAGATATTGATATGGACAAGATCAACAATCTGGAAAATTTTAATTACACCATCGGCTCCCTCAGTAAGGACAGTGTTGATCGGCTGAAAAGGAATTATGGAAATATCACAGCCATCGTCGTTCATGTGGGCAGCGATACAGACAATGAAGTTTATCTGGTCATTTCACCAAAGGATCTTGAGACTGAAACCAACAGGCTTTTGAAATCTTTGAATTTCAGCAGGGTCGAAGGGATAAAGCGGGAGTATCCTGGGAAACCGGCGGATATCATTAAATGGCTTGAAGAGAAAAGGCGTTACTTCCAGTCGAAGGTGGATATTCTTGAAAAGGAAATCGAAGGTATTAAAAACACCGTGAGAGATGAAAGTAATTACGCCTATAACGTTTTTTATCTCTATGGAAAAATTGCCGATGTGAAGAAGGAAATGGCTTTCAGCAAGGATAACTTTTATTTCTCCGGCTGGGTACCCACGAAGAAAAGAGGTCAGATCGCGTCCATATTATCCAAATATAAGGACATCATCGTCATTTTTACCGACAATCATGATCCCAATATCAAAACCCCGACAAAGCTGAGAAACAATTGGCTTTTCAAGCCCTTTGAATACTTGATCAAGATGTATGGAATTCCTTCCTATGAGGAACTGGATCCCACACCTTTTCTAAGCATTACCTATATGTTTCTATTTGGATTCATGTTTGGCGATTTGGGTCAGGGAGCGATTATTTTTATCGCAGGGGTTTTGCTCATGAAACTAAAAGGGATGGAGTTTGGAAAAATCATATCCCGGCTGGGTATAAGCTCCATGTTTTTCGGCCTTGTCTACGGGAGTTTCTTCGGCTTCGAGACGGTCATACCTGCCCTTTGGCTTAAGCCATTTACCAATATTAATACCATTTTGTCAGATGCTGTGGTGATTGGTGTCGTATTTATGTTCATTGCTTATGCATTTGGCATCATCAATCAATTCAGAGCAAAGAATTACTACGAAGGGGTGCTTAGTAAAAACGGGATTACAGGACTTACGTTGTATGTTTGCCTTCTGCTGGTGGTCCTTCCCCTCATAACCGGCGACCGTTGGGTTTCCCTGCAGATTCTCCTGGGGATCATCGCTCTTGCTGTAGTCCTTCTTTTCATGAAGGAACCTATCATCAGAAAACTAAAAAATAAAAAAGAAACCGTGGGTGAAAAGCATAAATCTTCCACGGGTCATTATATAGAAGGTTTTTTTGAAATCTATGAAATCTTTATGGGAATGATCAGCAATACGATTTCCTTTATCAGGGTCGGAGCCTTCGCATTAAACCATGTGGGTTTGTTCCTGGCTTTCGAATCAATGGCGCATCTTGTAAACAGCCCTGTTGCAAGCACGTTTATCTATATCCTGGGCAATATTTTTATCCTGGTGCTTGAAGGCCTTATTGTTGGGATCCAGGTACTCAGGCTTCAGTATTATGAATTGTTCAGCAAATATTTTAAAGGCGGCGGGACAGAATTCAAGCCGGCAAAATTATAACCTAAAAACAGGAGGAAATTAAAATGATGGAATTTATTATGTACACCACAGTAATATTAATAATATCAACGATTGCAGCAGGAGCATATTATTTGAAAAAAGGATATGAAGACAATTCTAAAATTAAAAGATATCTTAAGTTGAATTTATCTATGTTCTTTTCATTGGTTTTAGGATTTATTATCCTTATCCTTCCCGGATATGCAAGTGCAGCAGCCACCACAAGTGACAGCAGTACGGGACTTGGATATATTGCTGCAGCATTATCAACAGGATTAGCCTCCCTTGGAGCAGGAATCGCGGTAAGCAGTGTTGGCGCAGCAGCTTTGGGCGCAGTTTCGGAGGATGAAAAGATGCTGGGTAAAACCTTGATCTTCCTTGGACTTGCAGAAGGTATCGCCATATATGGACTGGTAATCACCATTATGATCCTGGGACGTCTGTAGGTGAACGTATGAAATCATATTTGCTCAGCGATAACAGAGACACCTATCTCGGTATGAAACTGGCGGGGATCGACGGCAAATACATACAAAACAAAGAGGACATCAAAGGGGAATTCAAGGAAGTCCTATCCAGGGATTATGGGATTATTTTATTGACAGAAAAAATCTACCATGAAATCAAGGAGGAAGTCCTGATCATAAAGACAAAAATGAAAATTCCTTTGATCACGGTTATTCCTGACAGACACGGATATGACAATAACAAAGAGAAAATAACAAGCTACATCAAAGAATCTATTGGACTATGATTGGAAGTGAAATAATGATCACTGTAGAAGATAAAATCAGAACCTTTTCAAAGTATGTCTACGAGAAGGAAGTTAATTTGGCGAACAAGGCAGTTGCCGAGACCGAAGGAAAGTATGCTGAAATCCTTGAAGAGAATAAGAAAAGTCTTATGGCAAAAAGCATTGCCCAAAAAAATAAAATGGATAAAAGGATCTTCCTTGATGCCCAGAAAATTATTTCGAAAGCAAAAATGGATGCAAGGAGCTTACAGCTTAATCTGAAAAGTGAGATTTTCAATAAGTTTCTGGAAGATATTAAAAAGGATCTTTCCGCTTTTACCGAAAGGGAAGGCTATGGGGCTTATTTGGACACCCTGATGGACAATGCAAAGGACCTCCTGAATTCAGGGAATTACAGCTTATGCATGACCCAAAAGGATATGGAAAAATTTTCGGAGAAGGCACGTAAGAAGTTCCCTTCAGTAGAGGTCATCCCAATGAATGACGAAAATATCGGAGGGATCATGCTTGACCTCAAGACAGGCAAGGAACGTATCGATATGACTTTACTTAGAAAAATGGATGAATATAAAAGAGAAATCGGAATATTTCTTTATGAAGCCCTTGAAAAGCAGGTGAACGAAATTGAATAAAAACGGAACGATCACCATGATCAACGGACCTGTCATCCGGGGTAAAAACATGGCCAATTTTAAAATGCGGGAGATGGTCATGGTTGGAAAGAAGAAGCTGATCGGCGAGGTTATTATTCTTGACGGCGATGTTGGAACAATCCAGGTTTATGAGGAGACTGAGGGACTGACTCTTGGTGAAGATGTGCTGTCCACCGGGAAACCCCTTTCTGTCAAACTCGGACCGGGAATGATGGGAAATATTTTTGACGGGATTCAAAGACCGCTTCTGGAGATCGATAAAATGAACAAGGATTTCATACCCGAAGGTATCGGTTTGATTTCACTGGACCAGGAAAAAGAGTGGGAAGTTGAATTCTGTGTAGGGGAAGGGGACAGTTTGACCCAGGGGCAGATTTTTGCTTATGTCAAAGAAACGGAGCTGATCAGGCATAAGCTGCTTGTACCCCCTGGTAAAAGCGGCGTTGTCATTTCACTGAAAGCCGACGGCAAATACAATATTGAAGAAGTCCTGGTGGTTCTGAAAGACGATGGTAAAGAACAGGAGCTGCGGATGTACCATGAGTGGCCTGTAAGGGTGCCGAGACCTTCAAAACTTCGTAAGGAAATCGAAAAGCTTCTGATCACCGGACAAAGGGTGTTAGACATATTTTTTCCTCTTGCAAAAGGTGGAACCTCTGCAATTCCGGGAGGTTTCGGAACAGGCAAAACCATGACCCAGCATCAACTTGCCAAATGGTCGGATGCCGATATCATCATTTACATTGGCTGCGGAGAAAGAGGCAATGAAATGACAGAGGTTTTGGAGGATTTTCCAAAGCTTATCGATCCAAAGTCCAACCGGCCGCTTATGGAAAGGACGATACTCATTGCCAATACTTCAAATATGCCCGTTGCAGCCAGAGAAGCAAGTATTTATACGGGGATAACCATGGCGGAGTATTACAGAGATATGGGCTACCATGTGGCCATTATGGCAGACTCCACCTCAAGGTGGGCGGAAGCTCTGAGGGAAATCTCCGGAAGGCTGGAAGAAATGCCTGCGGAGGAAGGGTACCCTGCCTATCTTCCATCCAGGATCGCTGAATTTTACGAGCGTGCAGGCTATGTGGAAGCTTTAAGTGGGGAAGAAGGTTCCGTCACCATCATTGGAGCCGTATCCCCGGCCGGGGGAGATTTTTCTGAACCCGTTACAGAAAATACCAAACGATTTGTAAATGTTTTTCTTGCCCTGGACAAAGAACTGGCCTATTCAAGGCATTATCCTGCAATAAACTGGCTTGACAGTTACAGTGGATACATTAAGGTTCTGGAACGATGGTATGAGGAAAACCTTGCGGAGGATGCTGTAAAACTCCGAAATAAGATGCTGGAATTGCTTTTTAAGGAAAACAAACTCCAGGAAATCGTTATGCTGGTAGGAGAGGATGTGCTCCCTGACGATCAGAGGCTGATCCTTGAAATCGCCAAAATCATAAAAATCGGATTCCTTCAGCAAAATGCCTATAATAAGGATGATACATTTGTTCCTTTGGAAAAACAGTACAGGATGCTTAAAATCATTGATTATCTTTATGAAAGATGCAGAAGTTCGCTGGCACTGAGCATTCCGATTTCTCAGATAAAAAGCCAAAAAATCAATGATGAGCTGATTAAAATGAAATACACCGTGCCAAATGACGATTTATCGAAAATTGATGAAATCAAAGAGATGATCGATAATTATTATACTGAACTTGAAAAACAATATCTCGTATAATTGGATGTGATGGAATGAAAAAGGAATATCTAAAGATCGACAAAGTAATCGGCCCTCTTATAGAGATGTCAAATGTAAAGGATATTTCATTCGGAGAAGTCGTTGATATCAAAAGCAGCGATGGAGCCATGAAAAAAGGCAAAGTAATAAAAATCGATGGAGACAGGGTAATCATCCAGGTGTTTGAAAGCACCTCAGGCCTTTCCACGGGTAATTCATCAGTAACCTTTACAGATGAAGCCTTTGAACTTTCTCTGTCAAAGGACATACTGGGAAGAGTTTTTGATGGATTGGGAAGACCTGCCGACGCAGGAGGGGAACTCTACACCCGGAAAAAATATAACATTAACGGCAGACCCATCAACCCTGTTGCCCGGAAATATCCCAGAGACTTTATTCAGACAGGGATATCAAGCATCGATGCGTTAATGACCCTGATCAGAGGGCAGAAGCTACCGATTTTCTCAGGAAACGGCATGACTCATAACGAACTTGCCGCACAGATCGTGCGCCAGGCAAAACTTGGAGAAGGAGCAAATGAAGATTTTGCCATCATCTTTGCTGCGATTGGTGTAAAGCATGATGATGCCGACTTCTTTAGAAAAAGTTTTATCGAATCCAATGCCATGGACAGGGTCGTTATGTTTATCAATTATGCGGACGATCCCATCGCGGAAAGAATCAACACCCCAAGATGCGCACTGACAGCCGCAGAGTACCTGGCTTTTGAACAGGACATGCAGATCCTTGTTGTCATGAGCGATATCACAAGTTACTGCGAAGCGCTGCGAGAGGTTTCCTCCGCTAAAGAAGAAGTTCCCAGCAGGAAGGGGTATCCCGGATATCTGTATTCTGATTTGGCATCCCTTTATGAAAGAGCAGGAATGCTGAAGGACAAAGTCGGTTCCATCACCTATTTGCCCATCCTGACCATGCCTAATGACGATATCACCCACCCGATCCCTGATCTCACCGGATATATCACGGAAGGACAAATCGTCCTGGGAAGAGAGCTCTTCCAAAACAACATCTATCCCCCGGTAAATATCCTGCCGTCACTTTCCCGACTGATGAAGGACGGCATCGGCGAGGGCTATACCCGAAAAGACCACCCGGACCTGGCCAATCAGCTGTTTTCCTGCTACTCCAAGGTACAGGAAGTAAGGGCGCTGGCTCAGATCATTGGTGAAGACGATCTGACAGAAACAGACAAAAAATATATGAAATTCGGAAAAGCATTTGAGGATAATTTCATATCCCAGGGATTTGAAGAAAACCGGGACATTGACGAGACATTGGATATTGGGTGGGAGATGCTGAGAATACTCCCGAAAGAAGAACTGAATCGTATAAACCCTGATATGCTGGACGAATATTACTATATCTAAAGAATGCTGGTGAAGTGATGGCCAATAGAATTACACCTACTAAAGCAAATTTAATCAAAAGCAAAAGTGTACTTTCCTTCTCTCAAAAGGGTTTTGAACTATTGGATAAAAAGAGGACAGTCCTTATTCAGGAAATGATGACCCTGATCGATTCTGCAAAAAAAATCGAGGAAGAAATTGAGGGAAAATTTGCTGACGCATATGAAGCCATAAAAAATGTCAGCATTACTATGGGGGTCAGCAATGTTGAGGAGGTTACCCTGGCTATCAGCAAGGAAGAGGACTACCAGATACGTTTTAAAAGTGTCATGGGAGTGGAAATCCCTGAAATCATCTATCAAAAAAGAGAAATGATCAAGCCCCAGTATGGTTTCTACCGGAGCAATCCTTCCCTTGACGATGCCATATTCAAGCTGAATGAAGTGAAATATCTATCCTATCAGCTGGCACAGGTAGAAACCAGCGCTTATAAACTTTCCATTGAAATCAGAAAAACCCAAAAAAGAGCGAATGCTCTGGAAAAAATACATATTCCCAGATTAAAAAACAACATTAAGTATATCCAGGAAACTTTGGACGAAAAAGACAGAGAAGACTTCTTCAGATTAAAAATCGTTAAGAAAAAACAAAGCCTTAAGGCCATGAAATGAAAATTAAGCACCTTTTATTCAGAGGGTGCTTAATTTATGGGGATTATTACGGTATAATGGGATAGGGGAGTTGGGTCAAATGAAATTTGTTTTTATCGCAATTGCAGTATTTTTTACGCAAATGATCATGAGCTTTGAGGCATCGGCTGTCTATACCATGGCACCTTTTCTTGCCGACTCATTTGGTATCGACTCCTCCAGGATCATACTGGTGAATATCGGATTTGCTTCAGCGGGTCTTACTGCTCCGATTTTTGGTTTTCTTTCAGAAAAGTATGGGAAAAAGAAGTTTATGATCCTGGGGCTTATGGCATATCTCCTGGGAGAAACCATCACTGGAATGTCCCAAAGCAGTACGGGATTTATTGCAGGAAGAACAATCATTGGGTTAGGCTTTTATAGTTTGTCAGGGCTTCTTCTGGCTTACCTAAGTGAATTTGTTGAGTATGAGGATAGAGGCAAAGCATTCAGTATTGTACGGATCGCAACAGCCCTGGGTGTAATGTTCAGCCCCATGGCTTCAGCATATATGATAACCAATTACAGCCTCCAATCCTATTACATGGGGATAGCCGCTTTAACAGGCGCTACTCTGATACTTGCCCTGTTTCTTCCAAAGGGATCACATGACAAGGGGATATCCATTTCAATGGGAACGATGGGTGTGATTTTGAAAAAGAAGCATACGAAAACCTTTCTTTTTATAAACTTTACCATGTCTATGATCACCGTCTTATATTTTGGATATCTTTCCATCCATCTGAAAGAAACCTTCATGATGGATCAGCTGTCCATCGGCAGGCTCCTCACTTTTTCAGCATTTGGGACCCTGGCAGGTGTCATATCGGCAGGCTATCTTTCGGACAGGGTAGGAAAGCTGAAAATGACAGCTGTATATTTTATCATACTCATATTTTCAATGTTCATGGTTTCCGTGTCCACGGCTGACAGGCTGATCTATTTTACCCTTCTATTTACCCTGGGCTTTGACGGAACATGGACGATCGTGCAAACAATAAGCTCCGAAATTGTGCCAGAAGACCGAAGTCTTTTTATGTCCCTGGTATTTCTTATGGTATCAGTAGCCATGGTCGTATTCTATCTTGTCTCTCCCTTGATCTACAGACTCGGGAAATTTTACCTGAATATCGGGTTCTGTCTGGTATTCCTGGTGCTGTCCTTCGGACTCTTTGTAAAGTTTGCGGTTAAGAATAAAGAATACGACTAAGTGGTGGAATGGAGCATATTATGGATAACATTAAAAAACTCTGGGAATTTATGGCAGAAAATAGAAAAATGTATGTCATTTCAATCATTGCCATGGCACTGTCTGTTGTGGTCTCGCTAATCAATCCTATCGTAATAAAAATAACGGTGGATTCCATCATCGGAGAAAAAGCAGTTGACAGCCTTTTTTTGAATCGTTTTTTAGGAGCTGCAGTGGGAATTGAATTTCTTAAAACTAATCTTTGGATCATAGGGTTAGTTTTGGTATTACTCACCGTTGTCAGAGGGCTATTTCTCTATATCGTGGGCAAATATTCCGCCACAGCTTCGGAAGATGCCATAAAAAATCTTAGAGAGATGCTCTATGAGCATATTCAGAAGCTTCCCTTCAGCTACCATAAAAATGCCGATACAGGGGACCTGATACAAAGAGCGACTTCTGATATGGATACCATTCGAAGATTCCTTTCCGTTCAACTAGTGGAGTCTGGGAAGGTCCTTATGATGATCGTGCTGTCCTTTATGGTCATGGCTTCCATGAATCTGAAGCTTGCCTTGATCGGAGTAAGCATGACGCCCTTCATTTTCTCATTCGCTTATTTTTTCTTTCTCAGGATCCAATCGGTCTTTCAAGAGTCTGATGAAGCCGAAGCGGAGATGTCCACCACCATACAGGAAAACTTAAGCGGTGTCAGGGTAGTCAGAGCTTTTGCTGCCGAAAGAATGGAAATTGAGAAGTTTGATGAAAAGAACAGAACTTACAGGGATAAAACCAATCATATGATGGGGTATATCGCCTTGTATTGGGGTGGCTCTGACTTACTCTGCTTTTCGCAAATCGGAGTTGTACTGATTTTTGGTACCATCATGACACTGGCAGGGGAGATCACCCTGGGAACGCTGGTTGCATTTACCACGTATATCACCATGCTGGTTTGGCCGGTAAGGCAGTTTGGGAATATTTTGACAGACCTTGGAAAAGCCCTGGTATCAGTGGAAAGAATCATGGGTATCATGAAAACTGAAATTGAAGATTATGGGGAGGCTGGGGAAAAACCGGAATTTAAAGGGAAAATAGTATTTAAAAACGTTTCCTTCGCTTACCCGGATGAACCCTCCAGACAAGTTCTCAAAAACATTGATTTATCGATCAATGAAGGGGAAACCGTTGTGATTCTTGGAAGGACAGGTTCTGGTAAATCTACGTTGATCCATCTTCTGGCAGGCTTATACGAAGTTAAGGAAGGCAGCATAACAATTGATGGTTTCGACATCAAAGTCGTGAACAAGGTATGGCTGAGAAAAAATATCGGGTTGATTTTGCAGGAACCCTTTCTGTATGCCAAAACCGTGGAAGGAAATATTGATCTTCGAAAGATAAAAGATTTAAATCAGATAAGAAGAGTCGCTAAGGCCGCCTCCATTGACGAGGATATCCTATCCTTCGAGAAGGGGTATGACACCTATGTAGGGGAAAAGGGGGTGACTCTTTCAGGCGGACAGCAGCAGAGGATCGCTATTGCCAGGACAATAATCGATGAGGCGCCAATCCTGATTTTTGATGATTCCTTGAGTGCAGTGGATTCCGTAACAGAAAAGCATATCCGAAGGGAACTTGCCAGGCTTCACAGCAATATTACCACGATTATTATCACTCACCGGATCTCCTCCGCACTGGACGCCGATCTCATTGCCGTCATCGAAAACAGCCGAGTGGTACAGTCTGGAACTCATAAGGAATTGATTGCGCAGGCTGGCAGCTACAGGGAAATGTGGAAACAGCAGGAAGAGATGGAGTCAAGACTGGAAAATGAAATCAATGAGAATTAATTGGAACATCAGGGAGAGGGAATATGGAACGATTTACGGAGAAAAGCGACAATACAAGACTGGATATAAAAATCTGGAAAAGAATAATCCATGAACTGGCTGGATACAAAAAAGAAGTATTTCTGCTGATGTTTTTTATGACAAGTGTATCCCTGGCAGACAGTTTGTTTCCTTTGCTCACAAAAACCGCTATTGATGATTTTATCATTCCGGGAAAGTTGGAGGGCATAAGCAGCCTGATCCTGAAATACATCGTCCTTGTCCTATGGCAGTCTTGGAATATCTATATTTTTATCAAAATAGCAGGCAAAATAGAGGTCACCCTGACCTACAATATTCGCAAGAAGGTTTTTAACAAGATACAGATGCTGTCCTTTTCGTATTTTGACAATACCCCAAAAGGCTGGATCATGTCCCGACTGACGTCAGATATCAGACGTCTGGGGGAAATCATATCCTGGGGGATCGTAGACCTTGTCTGGGGCAGTTCCATGATGATCATCATTGCTGGCTTCATGCTTTATTATAATCTGAGGCTTGCACTGATTGCCCTGTCCGTCATTCCTTTTTTAGCCCTGATCAGTATATTTTTTCAAAAGAAGATCCTGGGGGAATATCGAGAGGTAAGAAAGATCAATTCAAACCTGACGGCAGCTTTCAGTGAAGGGATCGCTGGAGCCATGACCTCCAAGACATTGGCGCTGGAAGAGGAGAATAGCAAGGATTTCAGGCATATCACTACTGAGATGAAAGCTTCATCCGTAAGGGCTGCGGTATTCTCTTCCCTCTTCCTTCCAATGGCAATATCTTTGGGAGCGGTTGGCACATCCATGGTGATTGTCCTGGGAGGAAATGAAGTGGCGGAAGGCGCGCTTTCCTATGGAATCCTTGTTCTTTTCATCTCCTACTCCGCGCAATTTTTTGAACCGGTGAGGGAACTGGCCCGGGTGCTGGCAGAATTTCAGCAAGCTCAGGCATCGGCAGAGCGGATATTTTCCCTGATCGAGACCGAGCCTGATATCAAAGACCGTCCGGAGGTAAGTACCCTGTTTGGAGACATTTTTGATCCCCATAAAGAAAACTGGCCGCCCCTTCTGGGCAATATCGAATTCAGAAATGTAAGTTTCCAATATCAAAACGGAGAAAAAGTCCTGGATGGTTTTAATCTTTCTGTGAGGAAAGGAGAAAAAATTGCACTTGTTGGAGAAACAGGAGCTGGGAAAAGTACTGTAATCAATCTGCTTTGCAGATTTTATGAACCAAGCTCAGGAAGCATCTTCATTGACGGAGTCGACTACCGAGAAAGATCCTTGGAGTGGCTCCATTCGAATCTGGGTTACGTGCTCCAAAGCCCCCATCTCTTTAGTGGAACAGTGAAGGAAAATATTCTGTACGGAAAGCCGGAATGCACCTTTGAAGAGGTGGTTGAAGCTGCAAAACAGGTTGGCGCTCATGATTTTATCAGTCGCCTGGAATATGGCTATGAGACCCAGGTAGGGGAAGGGGGAGGAAAATTATCAACGGGAGAGAAGCAGTTGATTTCTTTTGCCCGTGCGATAATAGGTAAGCCTGCCTTGTTTGTTCTGGATGAGGCTACATCATCCATCGACACCCAGACGGAAATAAAAATCCAGAAGGCAATAAACAGCGTGTTACTGGGGAGAACCAGTTTCATCGTCGCCCACAGACTTTCGACCATTATTTCTTCGGATAAAATTCTTGTAA
>JAAXUP010000245.1 GCA_013335935.1 Eubacteriaceae bacterium
CTTCCGATCTCTAACCACCCTGTCAGTCATAAGTCTCAAGTCCTAAGTCCTAAGTATGCCAGAGTTAAGGTTTTTATATTTTGATTTTACATTTCAACACTTCAACACTTCAACGCTTTTGCATTTTCGCCAACCACCCAACCACCTAACCACCCAACCACCAAATTATTTCTTCTAAACGTATTGACACATTTATCATCTCCATGTTAATATAAGGATATTCCGAGTGGAATAGTAGGGATTATTCGGAGGTGAGTAAATGAGGCTTTCTACTAAAGGCAGATATGGCGTAACAGCAATGATTCATCTGGCAACTTATTTCAATAAAGGGCCAGTATCTCTTAAGGATATTGCTCAGGAACTTGACTATTCCGAGGCGTATATGGAACAGCTTTTCGCAGCCCTGAAAAAAGAAAGACTGGTAGCAAGCCAGCGAGGCGCCAAAGGCGGTTATAGCCTAGCCAAAGATCCTTCAGATATTACGGTTGGAGAAATCATAAAAGCCCTTGAGGGGCCTATAGAGTTTTCTTCCTGCGTTGGAGGCACTGAAAATTTTAAATGTAAAAAATCTACCCATTGTGTGACTAAGGAAGTTTGGGAACAGGTTAATGACAGCATCAACAACGTCATCGATCATATCACACTGGGAGATCTTTTGAAAAAATACGATACGAACTAAAGGAGATGAGCTTATTGCAAAGACGATATTTTGACTATGCCGCAACAACACCAATAGATAAGGAAGTACTTAAAACTATGATACCTCATTTGGAAGAAGACTTCGGTAATCCTTCAAGTGTATATTCTTTTGGAAGGGATGCAAGAAAGTCTGTTGACGATGCACGAGATTCTGTAGCGAAAATCATAGGAGCACAAAATAAGGAAATATTCTTTACCAGCGGAGGAACAGAATCCGATAACTGGGCGATAAAAGGTGTTGCTTATGCCAATAAAGATAAAGGAAATCATATTATAACGACTGTAATAGAACATCATGCGGTTCTTCATACCTGCAAATATCTTTCAAAACAAGGTTTCGAAATCACTTACTTACCGGTTGACGAGTATGGATTAATTGATCTGGATGAATTGAAGAATGCCATTAAAGATACAACGATCCTCATCAGCGTAATGTTCGCCAACAACGAAATCGGCACCATTCAGCCAATTGAAGAAATCGGTAAAATTGCAAAAGAGCATAAGATTTATTTCCATACTGATGCCGTTCAGGCATTAGGCAGCGTTAAAATAGATGTCAATGCGTTAAATATTGACCTTATGTCAATTTCATCTCATAAAATCTATGGACCAAAGGGAGTAGGCGCGCTATATATAAGAAAAGGCGTCAAAATTGACAATCTGATCCATGGAGGCTCCCAGGAAAGAAAGAAAAGAGCAGGAACTGAAAATGTACCTGCAATCGTCGGCTTTGCAAAAGCATGCGATCTGGCTTTTGATAATTTAGATAACTACATCGAAGGAAGTACTAAGCTTCGGGACTACATGATCAAAGGAATCCTTGAAAGTATCGATGAAGTAAGGCTAAATGGACACCCCACCAAGAGATTGCCGGGGAATGTGAATGTAAGCATCCGTTACATCGAAGGAGAATCAATTCTGTTAAGTCTCGACCTGATCGGAATAGCAGCGTCCAGCGGTTCAGCATGTACGTCAGGCTCTCTTGATCCTTCACATGTACTTCTGGCTATCGGACTTACCCATGAAATAGCACATGGTTCCTTGAGACTTACCATAGGCAAATATACAACAAAAGAAGAAATAGATTTTGTTCTCGATAAACTTCCGGGAATAATACAAAGATTAAGAGATATGTCACCATTATATGAAATCAAGGAGGGTAAATAATATGTATACCGATAAAGTAATTGAATGTTTTCAGAATCCAAAAAATGTAGGTGAAATCGAGAATGCCGACGGAGTTGGCGAAGTTGGCAGCCCGG
>JAAXUP010000055.1 GCA_013335935.1 Eubacteriaceae bacterium
CAACGACAGTTGTCTTTGCATGAAGCTTTCCAATAAGAAGTGCAGTATTCAAGGTTTCTACGCTTGTGCCTTCGTGTGGAATTACTTCAAGCAGTCTATTTTTTGCAGGATGAAAGAAATAGTGCATTCCTATTATTCTATCCGGACGTTTGGTCCAGGCAGCAAGTTCATGTACATATAAACTAGATGTATTCGTTGCCAGAATTGTCCTGGAATCACATATTTCATCAAGCTTCGCAAAGAGTTCCCCCTTAATTTTCTTGTCTTCGAAGATTGCCTCGACGATTAAATCCATGTCTGCGAGATCATTGTATGATGTGGTTCCTTTAATTTTTTTCAGAGTATCCAGCATCTGGTCTAATGTTAGAACCTTTCTTTCCACAGCCTGTTTCAGCATGCTGGTGATAATGCCAATACCTCTTTCGACCAGCTGATCATTCATATCAACCAAGGTCACATTCAAACCTTCTTGAGCCATTTTCTGGGCAATTCCCGCACCCATATTTCCGGCACCAACGACACCAATTTTGTATTCTTTTTTCATGCATATCCTCCTTCTTGGCCAATCCCAGGGACCAACCGCTTTTTTAATTTTTCTGGTATGTCCGTTCATTTCACGCAGCACAGTTCTATAACCTTGTTCTAGTACGTCGTTCTAGAATCATGTTCTACTATTATTATACTTCCTGACTCGTAATTGTCAATAGAAATATTTCAAAAGAATAGCGTCTTCGACGCGTTATTCAAGTAGACTAGAAAAGTTTGGACACCAGCGAGCTAGTCGAACTTTCCTAGTCTAAAATAAAAAGCACCAAAAGTTTCTATTGTTACGAAACTTTTGGTGCTTCTCTGTAATTATAATTTTTATCGAATGAAACTCATAAACGCTTTTCTTTCCAGTTCTGGCTCAGGGACGGTTCCCTTCCCGTTTTCTACAAGTTTCAAAAGCCAGGCCATGTTTTTGCCTAAGATTCTCATGATCTGAACACCCTCTTCATCCCCTAAAGCGTCACCCGGCATAGTGCCGTGAATGACATTCCAATAATTTGAAGTAGGCACCAGCATCTCAGAATAGGTAAGATAGTGGTACAGCTGATCAAGGGCAGCGACTCCTCCAGAGCGTCTGACCGCTGTAAGGGCTGCTCCCACCTTGTGCCTGAATAGGCTTTTATTGTTTCCAGCCACATAAAAAGCTCTGTCTAAAAAATCTTTCATGGTAGCTCCTAATGCACAATAATGAACCGGTGAACCCAGAATGATACCGTCAGCTTCTTTCATCTTTTGGATCCATTCATTGACCTCATCGTCAGGCAGGACGCATTTTTCATCTCTGTTTTTGGCGCATTGATTGCATGCCGTGCAGCCTCTGATCATTTTATTGCCAACATGGATGATCTCGATTTCTATGCCTTCCTTTTCCAGTTCATCGGTTATAAGCTTGATCCCCTGATACGTATTACCATGAATTTTAGGACTTCCGTTAAATGCTACAACTTTCACTTTAGCCACCTGCTTATACGATTTTTTTATATAAATTTGTGACAGAACCTTCTTCGCGAAGCTCTTTTATTTTTGGGCCGAACTTAATGAAATGCTCCGTTTGATTATGAAATTTAAGCGCTTCATCATCCTCCCATTCTTCAATGAAAGTCAATATGTTGGGATCTTTTAAATCTTCGAACAAGCCATAGGATATACAGCCTTCTTCCTTTCGACTAAGTTCAGCCAGTTCTCCTACTACAGCCTTGTATTCCTCGAGTTTCCCCGCTTTGATGGTTGCTTTTGAAACTAATGTGATCATAATTCTCCTCCTTAACTAAGTTCAGCCTCCGTACTTAAACCGGACTGTATCGCATTTTCTCTGAGTGTGATGTAAAGTTCTGCATAAGTTGCATTGACGTAAGGAAGGACAAATACCGTTCCTATAAGGAATGCCAGCATACCCACTATGTACCAGCCAATAAAGGACAGGTCCAGCACCAGCATATCAAGCTTATGCCCTTTCGTCATATCCATACTAAGCCTGATCGCTTTATCCGTATTCATCTTCGGATTTTCCGACAAGATATAGGGCACCATCCTGTAAGAGTAATATTTGATGATTCCGGGTATGATGAAAAGCAAATACCACAGGAAATTATACAGCCCTCTGAAAAACATGGTTTTAATGACATTTGAGTACTTGCCTTTTTCAAATGCAAAACCAATGTCATTAAGATCCCCATCTCCACGGGCCCCTTCTACAAAGAATTTTCTTCCTCCAACTTCCAGAGGGTATCCTAAAAATATCCTG
This sequence comes from Eubacteriaceae bacterium, assembly GCA_013335935.1. GTDB lineage: Bacteria > Bacillota > Clostridia > Eubacteriales > Alkalibacteraceae > JAAXUP01. The sequence goes on from JAAXUP010000055.1 coordinate 2,294, forward strand.
AAGGCAGTGGCAATTACAAGAACGGTCATCACTGCGAATCCTGCTACGGCAAGAAAGAACAGCCAGTCCTGGGAATAGTTAAAGTTCCCATTACCGTGTGAAAATTTATAACCGCTATTGCTTCCGGTACCAGCAGAGGATCCTCCGCCCCCGACGATCAATAAAATTATGCTGACTAACAATGACTTCCAGTAAGTGGTTCTTAACACCACTTTAGCCCTGTTTTTAAGTTCTGCTCTGGTCCACACAAATATCACACTCCTTTTTGACTATGCTTCATTATACCATTAATTCTTAATCGGTTCTATCAATAATCGCTTGATTTCGAAACAACAAAAAAACCCGTCTAACCGGAATATCAACCAGTCAGGCGGGCCTTAATACCTTGGAAGCACCTCTTGTTTCAGGCCTTCAAAATCTCCATTAATTCAGCGATGGTAGCTTGTAGATTCACTCCGGTCAGAAATGATCTTCCATTGATTACGGGAACTCCGCTGCCTTCAGGGATCTGAGTTGTGCTCACGATCACGTCCGGTTTCAAGGTTCTTGCTTTTGATATCGCTTCAGTTGCTTTACACTGTACGGTCATACAATCGATGCCGGACTCTTTACAAAGCTTTTCGATCTTCTTAGCTACTACCGTTGAAGTTGCAATAGCCGTTCCGCATGCTACCAATATTTTTTTAGCCATGATATCACCCTCCTTAAGGAATTACATAGGCCTGTTTAAATTTCCCTATAGTAACATTTTCTCACAATATTGCTGTTATTGCAATGTACAAGGTGAAGTTATTTCTTTAACACTTCCATCAGATCCGTGATCGTTTCCTGCAAATTTACTCCCGTGAGAAACGGTCTGCCATCAATGACCGGAATGCCCGTGCCTTCAGGTACCTGAGTAGTACAAACAATCACATCAGGCTTGAAGGTTTTTGCCTTTGATACCACCTCTTCATCCTTGCATTGCATTGTGATGAAATCAATTCCTGCTTCCTTACAGAGCTTTTCGATCTGCTTCGCTACTACTGTTGAGGTCGCGATGGCAGTTCCACATGCTACTAATATTTTCTTTGTCATGTTAATACCTCCTTAAAAATTTTAAGATTAAGCCGGATGCAAAATTTTCAACTGAACCGACAGCTAATTCATTTCGTTATATACTAGTATTTTCGCACATTCCATTGAATCTGGCAACTTTTAACTGAAAATTTGTTCCCTGCAAACTGGGATATTCGCTAATTTGCAAGAATAGTTTCGACCACTCATTATTCAAGTAGACCAGGAAAGTTTGGACCCCAGCCAGCTAGTCGAACTTTCCCACTCTAAAAAAAATGCCGGCAATATTTAAATTGCCGGCAACCATTTTAGTAAACTCGTCTTCCTGATATATACGTTGATCTCCAGTAAGAATCTCCTAAGGAGGAGATCATGACACTTTTCCCTGGACTAGGGGAATGGATAAAGCTGTTGTTTCCAACATAAATTCCTACATGTCCGGAGAATATAACCAAATCTCCTGGTCTTAAATCACTTTTAGCGACATAACCCCCTGCACTTGCCTGGCCTCCGCTAGTTCTTGGCAAGCTGATGCCGTACTGTCTGTACACATACGATGTAAATCCTGAACAATCAAATCCTGCCGGAGTCGACCCTCCACTTCGGTAAGGTGTTCCGATATAATGCTTCGCAGTAGCCACGATGGCTGATCCCAGATCGCCATTATACGTTGGAGCAGCTGTTCTTGAAGAAGCGGATCGGCTGACTTTTGCCGGGCGTATTTTTGTGCCTTCCATTACAATCTTAGCAACAGGTGCCTTGATGATCGTTTCTTCTAAAATTACTTCGCTTTCGATATTTCCATTTCTATAGGTTACAGTCTTTTTGACTTCTTTTTCACCGTTTTGGCCTTCTTGTACTACTTTGCTTACCCCTGTATATTGAGTACCGTCACTTTGCTTCTCTGTCGTAAAACCGATTGCGGCTTTATCGATTTGTGTCGTTGTGATTGTGACATCAATCAGCGGACTATCCGTTGACAGGTTAATGGTTTCTCCCGGTTTGATGTTCGTAATATCCTTATCCGGATTGGCTTCCTGTATCGTTCGTATGCCTGTTTTGAATGCTCTTGATATATTCCAGGCGTTATCTCCCTGAGCAACTGTATAGGTCTGCACCTGCCCGCCATTTTGATTGACTGCGTTTAGTGCATCTTCATGGGACAAAATTTCCGATACTGGAACGTCTTTTGAAACCACTTCTACCTTCTGGGCAAATGCTACTTCCAGGGATTCAATTTTGCTGCCTCCGTTATTTACCTTGTCTACGAATGTTTTCTTGACATCTTCTAGTATGCTGTCTGCCTGTGCCTTTGTTCCCACTGCTAATTTTTCTTCGCCATCTACCATGATGACCGCTGCTGGTTTGTACACTTCCAATTGCTCTATGATCAATGTTTCTAATTGTTTCTCATCTAATTGCTTGTCCTTTTGCGCACCGATCTTTTCAAAGCTTGTTTCTCCTTTGATATAGGCCTCGGCTCCATATTTCTCGACCATTTGTCCTTCAACTACGGCAATCGCATCTTCAACCTGGGAGGCTTCCTGGACGATTCCAATCTTTTCTCCGTTAAAATACACAATATATGAAAAACTACTTTGATACGCAAAAACGCCAACAGCAATGGCTGCCGTAATAAAACCGGAAACTAAAAATGATTTAAACCTGTTTTTCATTTCTCCTGATTCTTCTTTAAACGCTTTTAACATTTTCTCCATATACTCACGATCTCCTGTTTAATTTTGAACGATGCCAAAATTATAATTTTCCCAACAGGACTATTGTAACATTACTAATACATTTACACAAATATTATTTACATCTTCGTTACATCTTTTTTTTGCGAAAGCAGCGTCGTCCAAAAAAGTTTGGACCTCAGCGAGCTAGTCGAACTTTCCTTGTCTAAAATAAAAACTCCCCTCAACTTCAAGGGGAGTTTTGCAAGTACCGTTAAGTTAAGCCTTTTTACTGAAAAATTGCATGACAAATTTAAAATTCAGGATCACCGTTACTGCAAGCCAGATCCCAAACACTATCCAGGTTTCTTGGGAAGCATTGCCGCTGGCCAGCTCTTTGACAAAGATAAATAAAACAGCCAGGGTCATACCAATTCCTAACCAGCCTCTTTTGACAACCCCTCTATTGTCTTTCAACAGTTCCTTCAATCTATACATTATTATCAGTCCCTTGTTTTTATTTTCCCAAACCCGCTGTTATCGCACATACCACTGAATTCAGCATTTAATCCATTATACACTCTCCAGGACCCTCAGGATAGAAATATTGTTGATTTTATACTTGAATTATTTCCTAAATGTACTATAATATATTTTAATGCATCAATTTTAAGCTAATCAGCGAAAGTGGCTCAGTGGTAGAGCATCGCCTTCCCAAGGCGAGGGTCGCGAGTTCGAATCTCGTCTTTCGCTCCATTTTTAAATCATTGGAGAGTCCTTTCAGGATTCTCTATTTTTATGGTTGAAACTAACCTCAAATTTATATCAACAGTTTGATCTGGCTGCAGTCTAAGGAATCCGCGATTCTTGCTGACTTCAGCAGTACGCTGTCGACTGTTTTCCCATCGATTCGAAACATCATAGGAATCATTGCTTCCAGCATATCAGACAAGTGATACACAGGGATTTTCATATTAGTCCTGAAATAATTGAGAAAAAATTCCCTTCTTGCACCGGCATTAAGGATCATAATCAAATCAAAATCTTCTTCGGACAGCACGACCTCGTATTCATTGGCAACCCCTCGAAAAATTGGAGAGATGATTTCTCTGTTCACACGGTAATTCGATCTTTTTTCAAGCACCTGATAATAAAAACGCGCATTATTATTATCTTCCAAAATAATTTTATAATAAAGTTTAGACAAAACTGCCTGTTTTAAAAAGCTGGCCGATTCCAGCGCCTTATATTTCGATACGATCAGTTGATCCAACGCTTCAAAGAATTGCTTGTGAATTTCAAAAACCAGCATATCCTTCGTTTTAAAATAGTACGTGAAAATCCCAACTGGAACGTCTATTGAGTTAAAAATCTTTGAAATTGTTGTATCCTTATATCCATTTTCATAAAATTCTTTTTTGGCTGATTCAATGATCAGTTCTTTTGACGTTCTTTTTTCGTTTGAGTCCATCATTCCCACTCCTCATTTTGATTCCAGGCCCCTATGCTTGAGCCATGCACTCATTATATCATCAAATAATAAATATCTCTATTTTATGATTATCTTTTTTTTCAAGAACACCTGTTTTTTCTTCATCCAACCTATTTCAAGCAAACCATCCGTATTCAGTTTCTTATATTTTACCAATTTATAATATTTTCTAGTTAATTTATTATTTCTTTGTTGACTATTTAATCGCTCGGGTGTATGATGTCAATAAAAGCATCTATATTTATTAATTACTGCCTGTTTATATGGCTTTTATGTGTGTTTGACTTAATATTTTATATTATTTTTATTGTACCTTGTACGGATGCTTTTCAGGGAGGTGTCAAATGAACACGATTTATCAGGAATTTCAGAGTAGTGCCTAATCAGATGTAATCGTTTTCCTTGATTTACAAAAGAAATCAAATGAAATGGAGAGATTAAAATGGAAAACCAAAAAAGTAATAGCGTCAAATGGATTTTATTGATTTTACTAACAGCTGCATTTATGGGTTCTTTTGCTGCCCGAATGTTATGGTCTCCTTTTATCAGCTTAGCTTCAGCCGATCTTGGTATTGATGCGACCCAAGCAGGACTTTTTATGTCTATGTTTTACATTGGATACATGATCACACAGCTTCCTGGAGGGATCCTCGCTGACCGATATGGTGTAAAATATGTTTTATCGATCTCCGTTTTTGTGACCGGACTGTTCACTTTGCTTCTTTCCCAAGTCCACACCTTGCAGATCGGTCTTCTCTTCAGGGTAATTGCCGGTCTGGGTTCAGGAACGATCGTTGCCTGTGCCTCAAGAGTTGTGGCAGGCAGCTTTAAACCAGAACAGCGGGGCACGGCCATGGGGATATTCTTCGCTGCAACAACCATGGGAATATTTTTCAGCAACTTAATTGCACCCATCGCCCTTCAAGTAGGTACCTGGCGAACTAGTTTTATCTGGATGGGAACAGGAATCATCGTCGTTTCAGTTTTAATCTTTATTCTGATCAAGAAAGAGCCTCGAAAGGACACCAATGAGAAAATGTTCAGCGGACTTCTTGCAGTTGTAAAATCAAGAAATGTTCTGATCATGGCTTTTGTCGGCTTCACATATATCTGGCTGGTCCTTGCTGTGGCTACCTGGGCAAACCGCTATATGGCTTCCATTGGAATCGACCCCTCAGCTGCATCCGGGGTTATGAGATGGTATGGTCTTGCCGGGATTGCAGCAAGCCTGCTATCCGGCTGGGTAGTGGACACATTCAAACTTAACAGGCTCTATTTTATGATTGCTACCTATGCAAGTATGATCGCCATGACCTTTATATTTTCAGCGCAAACCTCCAGCATGGGACTTGCCATCGCCGGAGCTGTTTACGGTTTCGTTTCCTACCTGCCAACTGCCCACCTCAGCACACTTGTTATTGAGTATGCCGGAGTTCAAAATGCAGGCACTGCAGTTGGCGGAGCAAATTTCTGCTGGCAGCTTGGAGCCGTCATCAGTCCTGCGCTTGCCGGTTCCATATTTGAATCCACAGGGAGCTTCAGTACCGTTTGGATCTTACTCGCCGCAGCACCTGCAGTAGGTATACTGTCCCTGTTTGTCCTAAAAGCTATCAATATTAAAAAAGTCAGCGAAGCTGAAATTGTAAACAATTAAATACAAGAAGAAGAAAGAGGGAATAAAAATGAGTAAAAAAGCGCTTTATGATTCAAGAGTAAAACTGTTTTCCGATGTCATGAGCAATAAAATTCCAGAGAGAGTTCCACTGTGGCCATTTGTTGAGACCTGGGTATTCCATTATGCCAATATCAGTGTCAAGGATGCCTTTTTAAAGGACAACAATCTATTATTCAATGCCTATAAAAAGTTTTATGACGATATTCCTGTGGATGCCCTTGCAAGTTTTTCCAATACCGTTCCTTTCAAAATGAGTGAAAATTTTGGCGAGGGTGGAATTTATACAGTAAACGACCAAGGCGTTCAGATCATTGGTTCCCACGGTAAAATGATGGATGGCGAGGAACTGCCGGAACTTGCAAAAGACGTAAAAGCTTTCTTCGCAAACGTCATTGCACCAAGAAAGTTTCCAAAACTTGACCAAAGCCTGGAAAAGAATGTTGACCTCATCAAACGCTCTCTGGCTGATTTAAAGGCATGGGGCGAGTATAACGGCGAGGTTGTACAACGCTGGGCTAATGACGGAATGCCTCTAATGATCAAGGCCACCAACTACAATCCTATGGATGTTGTTTTGGATTATCTTCGTGATTTCGTTGGGATCTCCTCGGATATCCGAAGACGTCCCACTGATCTCTTTGCCGCTTGCGAAGTCATCTACGACTATGTAATTGAACTGTTTTTGGATATGGGAACACCCGCAGACAATAAATTCCTGTTTTCCCCTCTCCATGTTCCCACATTTATGCGGCCGAAGGATTTTGAAAAGCTCTACTTCCCATTCATGAAAAAGTACATCGAAGATTTCGCTGTAACCCGGGGTTATAACCTGCATTTCTTCATGGAAAATGACTGGATGCCTTATCTTGATATTCTGCAGGATTTACCGGAAACATCGAAAGTTGTGGGACTTTTCGAGCTGGGTGATTTAAAAGCAATCAAAGAAAAAATGAAAGGCCGAATGGTCTTCCAGGGTGGTTTATCCGCTAATGCCCTGAAATATTACACGCTGGATCAGGTACGGGATAATATCAAAAAAACTTTTGACGACCTGGCTCCAGGGGGCGGTTTCATCTATGGTACCGATTTCAGCCTGATGAATCTTAACGATGGTAAGCCAGAAAATCTTATCGAAGCATTTACCTTTGCCAAAGAATATGGAAAATACTAGGAGGTATTAGAAATGGATCATAAATTCATGGATGCATTAGACGTGGTAAAAGAAGATTTAATAAAGGAAGGAATGGCGACAGCTCAAGCAGAAGCCTTGATCAGAAAGGTGATCTGGATATTGGTCTGCAGGCTTTAGAACTAATAAACCACAGGGTCGGAATAAACGCCGAGCCTGTGGTGTTTTTTTAATCAACTGTAAATCTTCTTGCTCAGGATATCCTGAAGGATATTGATCTCCTGGGTGATTTTTGGTATCTCATCCAGAACTGGCGCCTTCTCCGGCTGCATCAGCTGTGCATTTTCTATGGAATGGACCATTTTTTCGTATACTCTGTTCAGTCTGGAAAGATCTTCTGGAGATATATTCAAATAGCCCTTTGTGATACAAACATGTTCCATAAGGTAGCTGATGTATTCAAGAGAGAAAACGACAGGCCATAGTTCCTGAATCATTTCCTTATTTCCTGAGATTTCACCCAGGGCGGTGGTATAGGTCATTTTGAAGTTCGTCAGATTGATCTGCATCTTCTCTTTGATCCACAGGGTCTTATCCCAATTCTCTTTCCCCTGGTTTTCCGCCAGCAGAACGAGCACTCTGGATTGGCTCCTCAGGAGCTTTGCCATCAAGCCATTAAGACGGCTGGAGGCTGAACGTCGGCCCATAATATAGGTGCCAGCCAATGCAATCACTGATCCGATAATGGTGTTGATGACTCTCGCCTGCATAAAGTAGGTGATATCGCTGATTTTTGTTGTATATTCTGCAATGAGCAACGTATTTGCCGTAATAAAAATTGCCGCAACCGCGTAATTTCGCATTACGATGAATTCAGTTAATCCCGTCAGGATCATTGCCAGCAGGATGATCTCGTAGCCTTGTGGCTCCCTGCTTAAAACCAGGCCGGCAAACCCAATCCCGATGAAGGTGCCGATGGATCGTTGGATCGCACGATAAAAGGTGGCGATTATGGTTGAGCCCAGCATAACGGCAGCACAGGCGATTGGGATCCAATAAGGCATTTCGTAAGGGACATATAAGGCAACCAGGCCTGACACAGCCAGAATGACTCCATACCTGATTCCATTGATAAAAAAGATTGAATCTTTGTCCATAGCTTCCATAAGCTTCATCTTTCTGGAGGGTTTGGTAATATTGATCTCATACGCAATATCCTGTAAGGGAGTATTGACGGTTATTTCAAGTTCATAGATAATTTCCAGCAAGCTGCGATATTCTTCATCCAGCACCTGAGATTTTTCAAAAGGAGATTGCCGGGATGACGGGTCAGCAGCTGAAGCTGACTTTTCTTTTCTTTCAACGTTAAGTTTTATTCGTTTTGATAAATCTCTGATCATATCACCGAACTGCACCGGTATTTTTGCATCTTCTTGATAAGATAATTCAAGTAATTTCAGAAACAACATGTTTGCCTGCTCATTTAAAAATACCAGCCGGTTATATACCAATGACTCCTTCCACGGGATGCGTGCAGTCAGCAGGGTATCCTCTGATTCTTTCAAGGTATTGACGACCCGGTTTCGCATGGCATGAATATTTCCTTTACCAATGGCATCACTAAAATCGGCCAATGCCAGATAAGTACTTTTTAGTGCTCTTGTTTCCGGGCCATGAATGTCAAAAGGCGCACCTGCCATGCTGACAAACCAGGTGAAAGTAGCACTTAAGAACACCACCAGTGCCCGGACGGGAGCCGCCATTGGATCCACAGGCAAGGAAGCCGCAATCAAATAGATCATAACGAAAAATATCGCTGCCGGACCAGGGATCCTGAATACCCCGAACAGAAAGGTAGCTAAGGCACCGATGAAGCCCAAGGTCAGAATGATAAGCAGAGGATGGGGTGCTAAAAGGGTAGCCAAAAAAACGGTTAACGTGAACCCAACGACAACCCAAAACATTTTCTTCGCCCGCCGATAGTAGGTTTCATTGACGAAATACAGATAGGCAAACCCGCCAAGACCGCCAACCAACCGCCATTCCGGCTGATTGGAAAAGTATCCGATCAGCATGGGGACACCGGTACAAATGGCGGCCCCAACGGATTTCTGCCATGGATTTGGCACATCTCTGAATTCAAAGGCCTGTTTCAATATATTAAAAATTGACATGATCATCGAGGTTAGTATGCTTTTTTTTGAATCTTCATTTTGATTTTTGACCATGCAAATCTCCCTTAGATCTTATTTTAAAAAGAATCCAATATGCTGAATACTTCTTCTGCAGGAGCCTCCAGGATAAATCTTTTGCTTTCATCCTTTGTCATCTCCCCAGTCATTTTTTTCAGTACCAACCTGACACTTTCTCCTGTATCATCATTAAAGAAGGAGAATGCCGCATTACCTGTTCTATTAATAATCAGGTTCCCTTTTTCTTCGGTGCATCCGGCAACAAAACGAATGGCATCCACCGGGCAGCTGTCGATTTCACTGATACATATCAGTTCTTCATCGTCAGAAAAATCAAGTCCCAGCTTTTCTTTTGCTATTTCACAGGCTCTGAAGCCAATAGCCAGTCCCGGACATTCATGCCCGTGGAATACTATGCTTTTTCCCCATAATATTTGATCCATTTTATCATTCACTCCTTATGTAACCACCAGAGTCCTGGTGGTCATTCATTGATAAATTTTATGATGTACTCTTCCAGTGGGTCCTCAAAAATATCGCAGTCCGGTGTAATGTCAATGGACGAGGCCTTGGTAATGCATCCACCCCCGGAATTTACTGCTGAATTGATGGTAAGATGTCCATCGATGATCTGCATGAGATAGCCCACACAATCGGCATCCGTAAGATAGAACTCGGATTCTTCATCCAGCTCGTAATCGTTCCCGTCTCCGCATTTGATTGGTTCTCCGGTGTTGGTCGCGGTGAAAATAAAAAACAAGGCTTTCCCCTGTTCAAGATGTTTTATCAGCTCACCCGGTTTTTTATGGTTGACCTCATACTCCGGGATGCATCCTGTTTCACTTACCCAGCAGACTTCATATCCTGGATTCACTACCTGCTCAGCAAACTCCAGCCAATGCTCAACAAACTCTTCAAATTCAAAATTCTCTCTTAAAACAATAATCTCTTTCACTTTTTTTACCCTTCTTGCTTCATATTTGATCACTACTGGTTCCGATCACTCTCATCTCCAGATGTAATTCTATCATACTTCAGCACGTCATTCCCAGTGGAAGCGTAACATGAAATTTTTTTACTGAGTTCTTTGACTGAAGCATCCAGACGGTCTAAGGGGCTCATTTTCAGCTCCCTATCCCCCAGATTGCTGTATTCATAGAAAATCAGCTGATTTTTTTGTTTCCAAAATTCGATCCTCAGCTTTCCTGACTCGTCTGCGAAATTGATCTGCCAGCCCTGAATGAACTCCTTATCACTCAGCTGGGTAAATACATACTCCGCCGATTCTCCCAAATATTCTTTTTTCCGCTCTGTATCAATCATTTCATTTCTTACATACATCTCGCTGACACCCTGGACGGTATCTATGCCGCTGTCTATTTTGTGAAATACAAGAATCGGCATCTCCTGAACATCTCCAACCTCATGAAATGCCAATCTGTCGCACTCTTCCCATTTCACATAAAGTCCTGTCTGTTTCAGCCTTTCGATCCAGGATACCACCTCACCTGCCGTGGTCAGTCTTTCACAAGCGAAAAAATCACTCTCCTCCTCCGCTAACAATTCACTGACCAGTCGATAAGCTTCCTGGTTTTCCTGGTTTCGGTCGCTCCCTGCCAAATCATTTAACGACCAATATTTCTCGTCGGGAAAATCTGAGATTTCGTGGAATGAACGGAGGGAATTGATCAGATCAAATTGACAGTTTGGAAAATGTTCCTTGATTTGCAGCCAGTCGATTTTATAAAAGGTAATATTCGTCAGATTTAGCCTCTTTGCTAATTGTCTGGCGCATTTGATTCCATTCTCACCGATATCGATCCCCATAATTTCAGCATCAGGAAACAAGATGGCCAGGAAACAGGTCACAATTCCATTATCGCATCCGATATCAAGTATCAGGCGATAACTGCGTTTTGTTCTTTTGATAAACCATTCAAAATACCTGCGATATAAATCAGCCGAGTATTTGGCAAAATCAAGACTAAGGGCTAATGTCTCATTTTTCACCTCATAGATGTCCTGATTGTTTGCTTCTTCCGACCTTAAAGAAAAGATCTCAATTAACCGATTACCCACAATATTCCCATACTTTAGATAAAGATCTTCCCAAAACCGCCGATGGTCCGGGCTAGGTTTCAGGTCGATCTCTTCAAGATAGTCATTAATAAGTTTTTCATCAGGTGATAATCTTTTTCCCACTTAATCGAACCTCTTCCTCCCCGCGATCATTCATTTCCTCGTTTTTTTGCCCCTCTGTTCAAAATCAGCTTCAATTTTTGCTTTCCATTTCTCATTGATGGGTCTGTTTGCACGAAGATCGCTCACTGCAATGCTAACCGCTTCATAATTTAATCTTGTTCCCACACCGTCAGCATGATAGTTGGTGGCTCTGTCGGGAGTAATGCCAAATCTTCCGGCAGTGGAAATGGCATCGATGTTCGCGCCGAGAAACAGAAATTCCCACCCGTACTTTTCTTTCTGACGTTCGATCTTTTCCTTGATACTTTCATAGGTATACTCACGGCTGGCATTTTCCATGCCATCGGTGGTGATGATGAACATTACCTTGTGGGCACGCTGCTCTTTTCCGGTATGCTTCTGTACATTTCCGATCTTGTGGATGGTCTTTCCAATGGCATCAAGAAGCGCAGTACAACCTTCTACATAATACTCTTTTTCTGTGATGGGGCGTATGCCCTTGATGTTGATCCGGTCATGCAAAAGTTCATACTTGTCATCGAAAAGTACTGTGGTGACAATAGCTTCTCCAGGTTCTTCCTTCTGTTTCTTAAGCATTGCATTGTAGCCACCTATGGTATCGCTTTCCAGCCCTGCCATTGAGCCGCTCTTATCCAGGATGAATACCAGTTCAGTGA
>JAAXUP010000246.1 GCA_013335935.1 Eubacteriaceae bacterium
CGCTTGATCCAATTTCTGATGGTTTGATCATTGACGCCGCTTTCCCGACTCACTTCACTGATGCTCCGGCCTTCTGGCGGTAGCACTTTCTTCAGTACTGCATGCGAGTAACCCATAGATCGCCTCCTTTTAGGATGCGCCATCTATATTAACACATAGGGGCTCTGATTTGGTTATGCCTTTCAGAATACCAGAAACTCTGTCATGTCCTATCCTTAGCCTATGTGGTGCGCTTTAAAGTTGAATCTACCCCTCCGTTTTTGTTCGATCACATACCAGAACTTGCTCAATCGATGTGATCGCATTCTTTTATACACTTATCTTTAGCTAATTTTTTCTCATTCTCAGTATCAAGAATTACTCTTAAATGATGCGCAAAGCTCCTTGGCAATTTTATATTTTCATTCCCAACAGGCCTCATCATCTCCGATATTTCTTTTACTGATAATGATTTCTCAATACCAGAATCACTCCAAACGTTAATCAGATGGAGTATATTTTTCATGACACCCTCCTATTTGCCACCCTTTTTTGTACTTTTCTTTTTAAAATATCAACTCTGAAAGCTACAGACATAGCAATTACATCAGCGACAAATCTCATAGAATCAACATGCCTTAAAGAAAAAACGTGTTCATATCTTGATGTAACATACAATAAACCAAACATTGAAAATCTTTTACCATCCCAAGCATTAAGAGGTGCAACCATCATCGTCACAATCTCGCCCTTAAAAACATCATCATTTGCTGTCTTCTTATAAGTTCCTTGCTTATGAGCCTCAGCAAGATCGTTGTATATTAGTACTCCATGATTTTTTCTTTTATAAAAAAAACCAGGTATACCCTCATTTGCAGGTATTGCCTCTGAAGACTCATCCCTTTTAGAATTCAAGCCAGTTGATCTCCCAACCGTAGCAAAAACAATGACTCCATCACCTTCTTTTGATTCAATTGCAAGACGGATACCAGCTTCAATCCCTTTATTTGGCAACAGAACTGTAAAAAACTGACTCACATAACCACATATTCTTTCAAAATACTCCCGAGATCTTTCGTTTTCTATTTTTGATAATTGAGAATTTTCGATTTCAAATCTTTTAAAGAGCTTATTCTGTTCATCTCTAAGATTATGAGCAAGCATATGGCATGCTGCTTTAATTCTCATGTCACGCTCATAACAATGCCTTAAAAACCACGAAATACCAGAAATAGTTGCACACACTAAAACAGCCAGGACCACAATCAACAGTGGCACCGAAATATAAACCACGCTTATCAGCTTTTCAGACCACCAGAAAGGTGTCCCAGCTAACAGAATTGATAATAATCCGCCAATAATTTCTGACCTAAATTTTGTCCAAAAAGATAGAATAGTTAGGCGCTGACCCTTTCTCCCATCTGAAAAATGTTCTACACAATCTTTCATAGATAATTACTGACAATAATTACTACAACTCCAAAAGGGTAGCACGCCATCATCCTATTATTTTATATATAGTTATATGTATTTCTACCATCAACAGCTTTATCAGCACCTCTCCTTTTCAAGAATATACCCAAATAACACAACACATTAAAGCGAAAGGTAAAAAGTTGATCATCCTTTTTGATCATTCGTTCAAGCATCTTGTGATATATTATGTATTGTTAGCCTTCATCATAACTTCCCATTGTTCAACACACCCAGAATCTCCTGAAAGCTTGCCAGACCGGCTTCGAGGTTTTCGATGATCTCTCCGGCGAGCAGATCGGGATCGGGAAGGTTGTCGAGATCGGCGAGGCTTTTGTCTTTCAGCCAGAAGATGTCGAGGTTGGTTTTGTCTCGGGCGACTATTTCGCCGTAGGTGTATTTGCGCCAGCGGCCTTCGGGGTTTTCCGATGACCAGGTTTCCTTGCGTTTGTGGCGATTTCCGGGGTTGTAGCAATCGACGAACTCCTGCAGGTCCGAGG
>JAAXUP010000056.1 GCA_013335935.1 Eubacteriaceae bacterium
CGAAATCCACCATAGTGAACGAACATAAGTCAGAACTCAAGGAAGCCATCACGACTTGTGACTGGCAGCTTCCCGATATGTTCTGGACCAGTGCGGAAGCTGAAATATTTGATGCCGCAACGGGAATAGGACTGACTGAAGCTGAGCTGGAGACAAGTGCGGAGCGTATCAAGAATTTATTCCGTGCCATTACCATCAGAAACTTCGGAAGGACCCGGGAGATGGAGGTCAATGAGATCCTTCCTTTCCATCAGTATCCTGACGGAGACGGCATTTCAATCGATCCGGAAGGCTTCAATACTTTTGTAACCAACTATTATCACCTGAGAGGCTGGGATCCTGTTACCGGCTGGCCTACCCGTGAAACCTATGAGAGGCTTGGCCTTGAGGAAATCGCCGATGAGCTGGAAAAAATCGGAAAAATATCCGTATAAATTTCACAGTTTACACACTAAAAAAATAGGAGGAATAAAAATGGGCAGATTAGAAAACAAAATTGCTGTAATCACCGGAGCAACTTCAGGTATTGGAGAAGCGGTGGCAAAAATGTATGCGAAGGAAGGGGCAAAGGTTGTCGCCATCGGCAGAAATGAAGCAAAGGGTGCCGAATTGATCAAAGATATCACTGATCTTGGAGGAGATGGAATTTTTGTAAAATGTGATCTTCGAAATCCAGAAGATATCACGAAAGTTAAAGATGCCGCCATGGATAAATACGGTCGTATCGACATTCTGTTTAATGCAGCGGGAGTATTGGTTCATAAGCCTTTTCTGGACCAGAATATGGAGGACCTGAATCTGATCTTCGAAACGAATTTCCGGGCATATGTTCTCAACATGCAAGCCTTCCTTCCTGTCATGGTTGAACAGGGAAAAGGCGTCATCGTCAATGTCGCATCGGTCTCTGCCGTATGGCCAGAACTGAATTCCTACTTCTACGGTTCTATGAAGGCTGCGGTAACCAACCTGTCAAGAAACGTAGCCAAAGAATTTGCCAGGAAAGGCATACGCATCAACTGCATCCTTCCTGGTCCCATCAACACGAACATGACCCCAGATTTCATCAAAACCGACAAGAATGCTCAGCAGGCGTTGATCGACGCGGTTGGCATGGTAGGTCGACTGGGAGAGCCGGACGATATTGCCTACGCGGCAGTTTACCTTGGTTCTGACGAATCCTCATTTGTCACTGGAATCGATATTATCGTCGATGGCGGAGTATGCATCAGCAATTAATGAACTTCATGGGATTTTTAAAATAACCGATGAACAGGAGGCGTTTAACTATTAAAACCGTTGTAAAAACCTGCCACTCAAAAAGATTCTCTGTGGAAGGGATCGAAGTGATGGAAAAAATCCTTTTAAAGGAAAAACATCTGGATCTATATTTAAACAGCCTTTTTCAAACCCAGCTGACCTGTACGGAGATTGATCTTGAAGCCCTGGTGATGGGATATCTCATCACTTCAGGAATCATCAAGGATATTCGCCAGGTCAAATCCCTGGAGTTTCTCGGGGATGAGGTCTGGATTACTGCAGCTGTTGATCCTATGGAAAACTCCATGCCTGCAGGTCCATCTGAACTTCTGTTTTCTGCCAGAGGCATCCTGGAAAATATCCAGCGGTTCTATCAGGAGGCTTACATGCATAAAAAAACCGGTGCGGTCCATAAATGCTTCCTGTGCGACGGTGAGGGTATGCTTTACTCGGCAGACGACATGAGCAGGCATAATACGGTGGACAAAGTCATCGGCATGGCCGCTCTGAAGAGAATCAATTTGAAGAAAACCTATCTGATTTTTACCGGGCGTGTACCCATGGATCTTATGGAGAAGCTGGTTTATGCCCAAATACCCATGATCGTAGCCCGCTCCTATCCCACATTAGATGCATTGAGATTAGCCCGGGAACATCACATCACACTGGCGGGAAATGCCGCTGTGGACGGTTTCCAGGTATATACTGGGGAAGAGAGGATCATATTTGATCTGGCTGACAGGAAGGAAGAGATCCTTCACTACTGAATTTATTATTTTAAGGAGGAATTATTAATGGAAAACAACAAATTTACCAATTCGATATCATACCATTATGGCTTCGGAGACTTCACTTTCAACATGATGATGTCCATCGCTACTACTTATTTCGCATTATTTTTAACGGATGTTGCCATGATCAGCGCTGCTGCTATGGGAACTCTTCTCCTTGTTGCCAGGATCGGTGATGGCATTGCTGTCCTCGTCACCGGAGCGATCATACAAAAAACCCAGCTGAAATGGGGGAAATTCAGGTCATGGCTTTTGATTGCACCTCCCATTACAGCGATTTTCTTTACACTGATGTTCACGAATTTTAATTTAGATCCCGTGATGAAAGCCGTCGTTATGTGCATCAGTTATATCATAGCTCACACGTTTGTAAATTTTGCGTACAATGCCCACCTGGCGCTAATGGGTGTCATTGGTAAAACCCCGGAGGAAAGATTGAAGCTATCCAATAAAAAATCTCAATTCCTTTGCTTGTCCACCATCGTTTTTGGTTTAGCCTTTGTTCCGGTACTAACTGGTTTTGCCGGAGGAAATTATAATATCGCCGTTGCATTGTTTGCTGTTTTACAAGTATTTGGCTACTGGAATATTTTCAGGGCAACAAAAGAAATCGACAAATTTGATCCTGATATGAATGTGATGGCAGAGGCAGCCGGTACGAAATTATCCGGAGCAGACATGTTTGCCAGCATATTTAAAAACAATCAGCTATTACTCATCATGGCTGCCGATGTCTTAAAATGGCTGGGCTTCATTTCCATTCTGGGTCTGATTGCTTACTATTTCATCTATGTAGCCGGGGACATGAGTTTGATCGGCACATACTTTTTATGGCATGGAATCGCTTCCTTTGCAGGCTCTCTCCTGGCAGTTAAGATCGTAAAAGCAATCGGAAAAAAATATACGGTCATCCTCTCCTCAACAATGATCGCCGTGATGTATGTTCTGATCAAATTGTTTGCCGGAACCAATCCTATGGCGTTTATAGCCCTTGCATGCATTGGCGTATTAGGTTTTCAATTCAGTACCAATATTGAACCGGCCATGTATATTGACTGTGCAGAATACGGTTTCAATAAATCAGGCAAGGATGGAGCTGCCTTCATCATGTCTATGTACTCCATGCCCATAAAAATCGGTGTGGCATTAAGCGGTGCTGCCATCGGATGGGGTCTGGCAGCGATCAAGTATTCACCAACCGTTCAAATAACTCCAGAATTCACCTCAAACCTTACCTCCCTTGTGACGTTGTTTCCGGCAGTATGTATCGGCTTATCCGCTGTGCTGATGTTTGGATATCAACTTACCGACAAGAAGGTAAACACGATTATGGAAGAAAATGCGATAAAAAGAGCACAAATACAAAAAGTAGCGTAGAGGAGAATAACAATGAAAAAAATTATCATGACCGGTGTAGACGGTAATTTTGGAGGCTATGCTGCCAGAAGCATTATGAAAAAAGTACCCAAAGAGAATTTGATTTTTACATCTCCAAATTTAAAAGCTTTAGAAAAATTTAAACAGGAGGGCATTGAGACACGTTATGCGGACTTCAATGATCCCGCACAATTAACTGAAGCTTTTGCCGGAGGGGACGTCTTGCTTTTAATATCAATGCCGTTCGTAGGCGAAAAAAGAAGAAACGCCCACAAAAATGCTATTGATGCAGCTATTGCAGCAGGTGTTGGTAAAATCGTATATACCTCCATCGTAGGAAGCGGCAATGATGATTGCCAGTCCTACGAGAAAACAGACCATCAGTATACTGAAAATTATATTTTTTCAACCGATTTAAAATACGTGATCCTTCGTGATTCACAGTATTGCGAGGCGATGATTTCGGCATTTGAAGAAGCGGCCGACAGCTATGGCGTATTATCCAATAATATGGGAAATGGCCGTATGGCACATGTAGCCCGGAACGACTGTGCGGAGGCAGCGGCATGCGCAGCCGCTGGAGCAGGCGAGGACAATAAAATATATTACATCACCGGACCAACAGCAAATACCATGGAGGAATTTGTGACTATCGGATCTGAGGTGACAGGCAAAAGTGTGGACTATTTGTTTGTTGATGACGAAGCAAGTTATGCATTCTTTGATGCTATGGGAGTTCCCAGATATACCGATGGAGAGTGGGCTGAAAGAGCAAAGGCTTTTCCGTTTTGCTCCGCAGGAATGGTAACCTTTGGAGAGGCCATTCGAAAAGATCAAATGAGTTACTGCACGGGTGATTTTGAGCTTTTGACAGGGAAAAAGCCTTTGAGTGTACGAGAAATGTTTGAAGACCTGGAAAATCATAGAATCGGACAAAGAACATCAACGGATTGAACCAAAAACTACAACAGATAAAGGTAGGTAAAAGACGTGAGTAAATTAAAATATAAACATTTATTTGAACCCATTCAGCTGGGAAAAGCATTATTCCGAAACAGAATATTTTCTTCTCCCCAGGACTATCCGGGACTGACCAGTAATGGTTTCATTACGGAGGAAGCGACCTATTTTTATGAAAGAAAAGCACTTGGCGGTTTTTCATCAGTTTGCGTAGGGGACATGATCATTGACACTAAAGCAGGCCGAAGCCATCCTTTCCAGATGCGAGGGACGGATTTCACTGGCAAAGTTAATCTTACACGCGCCAGTACAGCCATTAATCGACATGGTGCAGTCTCGGCAATTGAACTCTGCCATGCTGGTCAAAATGCAAGTCTTGATCTGATGCCTGAAAATCCGGGCTTTGTCTTAGGCCCGGTTGACGGTATGCGTCCGGACGGTGTGGAAATTCGTGGAATGAATGACGAACAAATTGAAGAATTGATCATGCAGTATTCTGATGCCGCACAGTTTGCGCGGCAATGTGGGTTTGGAATGATCACCCTTCATGGTGGACATGGATGGCAAATGTCACAGTTTATCTCTCCCCGGGATAATAAACGCAGTGATAAATGGGGGGGAACCATCGAAAATCGTATGCGTTTTCCATTGGCGGTCATTGAAGCGATTCGAAATAGAATCGGTTATGCGGTCCCAATCGAATTCCGGTTAAGTGCAACCGAATTTCTTCCAGATGGGTATGAAATTGATGAAGGAATCAGGATCGCAAAAGCTTTGGATGGAAAAGTTGATTTGATTCATGTTTCCGTTGGACACCATGAAATTGATGCCTCATCAATGGTTACACATCCATCCATGTTCTTGCCTGATGGATGCAACGTGCAATACGCTGCAGCAATAAAAAAACATGTCAAGACTCCTGTCGCCACTGTTGGAGCATTGACAAATCCTGATATGATGGAAGAAATCATTGCTTCAGGACAAGCGGATATTGTTAATCTCGGAAGACAGACGCTGGCTGATCCGGATTTTCCAATTAAAGCCCGCATCGGTCTGGAAGCTGAAATCACACCTTGTATCCGATGTTTTCACTGTTTTTCCTGCAGTACTGTGGGCGGTGTCTTCTATTGCGCAGTAAATCCGGAAATTGGTCGTGAGTTGGCAAACATGACGGAAGGGGCGCCTCGTCATCAAAAGACCGTTCTTGTAGCTGGCGGTGGCGTCGGAGGAATGCAGGCAGCGCTTAGTGCCGCCAACCGGGGACATAAGGTAATTCTGTGTGAGAAATCGGATAAATTGGGTGGAACGCTTTTATGTGAAGAAAAGATTCCTTTTAAATCTAATCTCTCAGCATATTTGAAAAGCCAGGCGGTTAAGGTGGCTAATGCTGAAATCGAGGTACACATGAACACCGCAGTTACTCCGGAAGTCGCAAACCGATTCCAGCCTGATGTGATCATTGCCGCAATGGGTGCCCGACCGATGGTACCGCCAATTAAAGGCATTGACCTTAAAAATGTGATCGGTGCGGAGGAAGCCTATTACAATCCTGATCTCGTTGGGAATAAAGCTGTTATCATGGGAGGCGGATTAGTTGGACTTGAGCTGGGCGTATACCTGGCACAGAAAGGGCATGACGTTACAATCGTAGAGATGGCCAACGGCACGATTGCCACTCCACCACCTGTAGAGGGTACTTCGGCACGTATGAGCGGTATCATGGATATGGAACTGGGTTATCCCCTTGTGCATGGTGTCGCCTTAATGGTACAGTTAGAGAAACTGCCAAATATGAAGGTATGCGTGTCCACTAAGGCTCTGGAAATCAATGATCAAGGTTTGATCGTGGAAGATGGGGGTGGAATACGAACGATTGAAGCCGATACTGTGATCTACGCCATCGGGCAAAAGCCAATGCGTGAAGAAGCCTGGGCGTTATCGGACTGTGCTTCTGAATACTACCAGATTGGTGATTGTGTAACTCCCAAGAATATCTATGAAGCAACCTCGGTTTCACATCAAATCGCGAATGATATTGGCAGATTCTAATTCTAAATAAATTCAAAGGATCGATCCTCAATGTTGGGGGATCGATCCTTTTTTGCTATTACTCTGCCTTTTCCCAGTCCATGGACCTCTTCACAGCTTTTATCCAGCCTCTGTACAATTGGCTTCTTTTATCCTCTTCCATACAACTGGTGAATTCCTTATCCAAGTGCCACTTAGACTTTATTTCATCCTGATCTTTCCAGAAGCCCACTGCAAGGCCGGCGAGATATGCCGCTCCAAGGGCAGTGGTTTCAAGTATTTTTGGTCGTCTTACCGGAACGCAAAGGATATCCGCCTGGAATTTCATCAGGAAATTATTTGCCGATGCTCCGCCGTCCACCTTCAAAGTTTTCAGCTTGATCCCGGAATCCTCCTCCATGGCCTCTAGAACATCCCTTGTCTGATAAGCGATGGACTCCAGTGTAGCCCGGACGATATGCTCCCGTTTCGTTCCCCGTGTCAAACCGACGATGGCTCCTCTCGCATACATGTCCCAATAGGGTGCCCCGAGACCAGTAAATGCAGGGACAACGTAAACGCCATTGGTATCGCTAACCAGATTGGCATAATATTCAGACTCGGCAGAATCATAAATGATCCGAAGCTCGTCTCTAAGCCACTGTATGGCCGAACCCGCATTAAAGATGCTTCCCTCAAGGGCATATTCCACTTTACCACCATAACCCCAGGCAATGGTGGTAAGTAGCCCATTGGCCGATTCTACAGGTTTTTCTCCAGTATTCATCAGCATGAAACAGCCTGTACCATAAGTATTTTTTGCCATACCCGGTTCGAAGCATGCCTGACCGAATAATGCAGCCTGCTGATCTCCGGCATCCCCGGAAATCGGGATTTCCGTTCCACCAAATGCATCCGGATCGGTGTAGCCATATACATAACTTGAAGGCTTGACTTCAGGAAGCATAGAAGCCGGAATATTCAGTTTCGACAGAATTTCTTCGTCCCATTTCAATTCTTTGATATTAAAAAGCATGGTTCTGGAGGCATTTGAATAATCTGTTGTGAAAACCTTCCCCCGGGTTAGATTCCATATCAGCCAGGTATCCACATTCCCAAAGAGCAGCTGTCCTTTATCAGCTTTCACTCTTGCTCCTTCAACGTTTTCAAGAATCCATTTTATTTTTGTTCCGGAGAAATACGCATCAATAACAAGACCTGTCTTTTCTCTGATTTTGCTCTCCCAGCCGTCAGCCTTTAAGGTATCGCAAATATCCGCAGTCCTTCTGCACTGCCATACAATAGCATTATATACCGGTTTTCCTGTGGTTTTGTCCCAGATAATTGTGGTTTCTCTTTGGTTGGTGATGCCGATAGCCGCAACTTCCTCAGGCCTGATTCCTGTTTTATCAAGAACTTCTCTGGCTACTCCGCTTTGAGTGCCCCAGATTTCCATCGGGTCATGTTCCACCCAGCCTGGTTTGGGGTAAATCTGGGTGAATTCACTTTGCGCGCTGCCCAAAATTGAGCCCTCCTGATCAAACAGGATCGCCCTTGAACTGGTGGTACCCTGATCCAGGGAAAGTATAACCTTTTTCATCTTCCATTCCTCCTGAACAATTTCAATAATCGGGTATTAGAAAACCGGATAATATGACTAATATTATCCGGCAAGAGTACTTAGCATGATCTGTATTACTTGACAATAAGGACAGGGCACTTGGACTGATGAAGGATTCGCTGGCTAACACTGCCTAATAGGGAACCGGCTACAAATCCATGTCCATGACTGCCCATGACCACCAGATCGATGTCTTCACTCTCGATGACATTCAGGATTTCAGCAGCAGGATTTCCAGACTTGATGATCGTCTTGATTGGCACTTTTGTTGTAACATCAGCCAGGGTAATGTCGATGGCCAATTGACCCAGCTGATCAAGGGCCTCCTTCTGTACAGTCAAACCGTAGGAAACCGTATATCCCCAGTATGAATCCGGTGAATGGGTTATATTGAGAAGTATGATCTTTCCTTCGGTCATTTGAGCAATCCCAATAGCCTCGATTAAAGCTCTTTTTGAAAATTCAGATGCGTCTGTAGGAACTAAAATTTTCTTATACATAATTTAGGAGCCTCCCGTCTAAAACGTTTTCATATCTATATTTAATTTTACCACAATTTTGAAAAATAATCTTTATAAATAACCCCCGTCGATCCAGATGCGTTATAATATTCTTAAGGAACTTAATAAAATAGAAAATCTTGACATGGAGGATAAATATTGAAAAGGATCATTAAAGTGCAGAAAATGCTTTTGGAGAAAATCAATAGTTATGAAGGTCTTGGGGAGGACCGGGAATATCCTCTGGATTTTGAAAGAATCCATATGGCAAGCGGAACCGGCATCGGCCATATGCTGGCCATCATAAGGGGAACAGACCCTGAACTGACCTCTCTTGCATGCGCTCTTCACGATTTTGGCAGGATCGTGACAGGTCTTCAAAAGGACCATGCCAACTCAGCCTACCAGCCTTTAAAAGAATTCCTTACGGAGATTGGTGGATTCAATGATGAAGAAATCGAGATAATCGCACTGGCCGCAAAAAATCATAGTTCTAAAGACAGCGTTGGCACTCCTCTGGAAGAAATCGTGAAGGATGCGGACGTATTCGACTGCTGGCAGTACGGCATACCCATGACAAGACCTGAGCAGCTCAAACGATTGGAAGCTTTGATCCAAGAATTGAAACCTACGGTATAAAGCGTGTTAGAAATTATTCTTATAAGGAGGAACCATAATGAACGATAAAATGAAAGAATTAAAGGCTTTGCTGAAATATCTTGTCAATCACAACGAGGATCATGCACAGGAAATCATTGATCTTGCAAAAACAGCGGATGCCCTTGGGAACAAAGATGTTTTCGACTTGATGAAACAGGGTGCCTATGAACTTCAGCTATCCAATATTACCTTGAAAAAAGCATTGGATTTGCTTAGATCGGAGGAATAACTATGTGCCTGGGTAAAGCTTTTCTTGAGACAGATAACAACCAGCTTAGTCCCATCATGGAAAACATCTCCGGAATAACCACAGAAAACGGACACGTCATACTGACTTCTCTTTTTGGCGAGGAACGCACAATTGATGGGATTGTAAAAGAAGTCGACTTTAACAGCTCAAAAATCATTATTAAACAGATCTCCCTGTAGAGTCGCCAGGAATTTTGATAATAATATCGAAAACAGGGTAAATATAATATGTAATGTTTTTTACCTGGAAGGAGATATCTAAATGAGAGATTCATTGACCATTGTATTTTCAGGAGAAGCCGGTCAGGGTCTGCAGACCATCGAAGATCTGATTATGAAATCTGCTGCGCCCTTTTACAACGTTTTCTCCACAAGTGACGTGATGAGCAGGATCAGAGGCGGAAACAACACCCTGGAAATCAGAGTAAGCGGCAAGCAGATTCATGCCTTCAAGCATGGGATCGACCTTCTTTTTCTGCTTAATGACCATGCCTACGACAGGCTTCATGACAGGATCAGTGAAAAGACCGTTATCCTGGGAGAAGAAAATTTTGTTGATTTAGATAAAATCAAAGAAAAAAACGCGAAATTCAGCGTTTTAAAAATGAAAGAATTAGTAAAGCAAGCCGGGAATCCCATCGTCGCAAATACCATCCTTTTTGGATTTGTTGCAGGAATCCTGAAATTGAACCCTGAGGAGTGCCGCAGACTTCTCACTGATAAATTCAAACACCTCAGTGAGAAGATCGTGACTGACAATAAAAACGCATTCGACATCGGTTTTACGGAAGGCGGACCCTTTGCATTTAGTTTTAGTATTCCTAAGTCTGACAACGCATCAAGGTATAAAGTGCTCAATGGCAATACAGCGGTTGGGATCGGTGCCCTTGCAGGAGGCTGCAATTTCATCAGCGCCTATCCAATGTCTCCGGGAACCTCACTTTTGGAGTATCTGGCAAGGATGACCGAGGATTTTGATATTATCGTTGAACAGGCAGAGGATGAAATCGCTGCAATCAATATGGTCCTGGGTGCCTGGTACGCCGGTGGCCGTGGGATAACCACTACCTCAGGAGGAGGATTTTCCCTGATGATTGAAGGGGTAAGCCTCTCTGGGATGACGGAAACTCCCTGCGTGATCCATGTAGGCCAAAGGCCAGGTCCCGCCACAGGCCTTCCCACCAGAACAGAGCAAGCTGATCTTAATCTGGCAATACATGCCGGCCACGGAGAGTTTCCCAGGATAATATTTGCTCCTGGAAAACTGGAGGATGGTGTGCTTCTTACTCAGAAGGCTTTTTTTCTTGCAGACAAATATCAAGTACCGGTTATTGTACTGACTGACCAGCATTTTCTGGAATCCTACGGACAGATGGAAAGATTAAAGCTTGATAAAGCGTATCTGACGAATCAAACCATAGAAACCAAACCCGGTTACAAACGATATGCGGATGATCCGACCGGAATCTCCCCAAGAGGTATTCCAGGTCATGGAGAGGGCCTGGTAAAAGTGGATAGCGATGAGCATGATGAATCCGGTTATATTACGGAAGATTACAAAATGCGAATTTTGATGCACGAGAAACGTCTGAGGAAGAAATCGCTGATTCTGGAGGATTATACTGATCCCGAACTTATCGGTCCGAAAGACTATAAACACCTGATTGTTGGGTGGGGCTCCACTTATGGAGTGCTGAAGGAATTTATAGAAAGCAGCTTACATAAAGACATCGCATTTTTGCATATTAAGCAGGTTTATCCACTTCCTGAAAAACTAAAAGATTATTTTGCTGGAGTGGAATCGGTTATTTCTGTTGAAAATAATTCTTCAGGACAAATGGCCGACTTGCTGAAGCTGGATCTTGATATCCCTGTCACTCACAGGATCTTAAAATATAGTGGAGAGCCCTTCTCAATTGAAGAAATGGAAAGGAAAATCAAAGAGGTGTTGAAATGAAGAACTTTGAATTCGAAAATCCCATTGATATCGCATGGTGTCCTGGATGCGGAAACTTTTCCATCCGGGAAATATTGATCAGCGCCCTTCAGGAACTTGAGCTCGATCCCACTAAAGTTGTGTTTTCTTCAGGAATAGGACAAGCTGCAAAAATGCCGCAGTATATCAACGTCAATTATTTCAATGGACTTCACGGAAGAGGAATACCCGTGGCAGTTTCAATCAAGGCAGTGAACCCGGAGCTTACTGTGATTGCTGAAGGTGGAGATGGAGACATGTATGGGGAAGGCGGAAATCACTTCATCCATAATGTGCGAAGGAATCCTGATATCACCCATATCGTGCACAATAATATGGTTTATGGTCTGACAAAAGGTCAGGCATCCCCAACCAGCCGGAAAGATTTTGTTACTCCCATACAAATAAATGGTGTTGTGAATGAACCCTTCAACCCGCTGGCGGTTGCCTTGATTCTTGGTGCGACCTTTGTAGCCCGATCTTTTTCTGACGAAAAAGACCTGACAAAGGAACTGATCAAGCAGGCAATTCTCCACAAAGGGTATTCCCTGGTGGATATTTTCCACCCCTGTGTAAGCTTCAATAAAATCAACACCTTTGCCTGGTATAAAAAAAATACCTACACCCTGGATGAAAGCTACGACAGTTCAAATCTTCAAAATGCCATGGAAAAAGCCATGGACACGGAAAAATTTGCCCTGGGTATCTTATACAAAGGGAAAGAAAAGCCAGCTTTCCATGAGAATCAAGCTGCCTACAAGAAAGAAAAAACTCCAATGGTCGACCGGGTGAGGGCGCTCGAGAAGGTTAATAGGCTGATGGAGTAGATTAGGTGTTAGCAGTCAGGTGAGTAGCGATTAGCTAAATACAAAGATGAAAAAATGTTAAATTGTTGAAGTGCAAGTATGTATAAATCTGGCATACTAGGGACTAGTGACTAGCGACTTATTTGCCCAGCTTGTTTTCTACTAAACCATCAATGCTGCATTCATTTGAACAACCTACTGGCTCGATACCGAAACCTTTGATCATTCTGCTCCAGTAATTGACTTGGGCAATCGTTGAAGCAATTATGACAAACTGCTTCTCATCAAAGATTTTTTTCATCCCAATAATCGTCTCGGATTTTAGCACGACCGGGGTATCGGTAAGCTCAAAGGCATACTTTAGGGCAGTCTTTTCTTCAACGGAGAAGGTTTCAACTTCTTCAATGCTTAATTTCCCTTGAAGTGCCCGGATTTCTTCTTCCGTGATTTGATCATTCTGATATTCAGAAATATTCATATCAACGCAAAACGGACAGGTAACCAGAAGAGAAACCTGGAGCCTTATCAGCTTCAAAAGCCTTTTGCTGATGCCTTTTTCTTCATGTGTGATCAGTGATTCAAATATTGCCGAACTAAGAGCAGCCTTCGGATACCAGGTGAGGATCCTCGCCGGCATCAGCGTTTTTTTGACCTTGTGTTCAGCCAGCTTAATTCCAGTTCTAAGTAAAAAGGGGATATGTTGGGGAGGCTCGATATAGGGCATGCCAGTCAGCTCCTTTCTTTGTTATTTCTATAATATCATAGTCTACAAAAAATCTTCTATTCTATATACGTACCAATACGAATAATTTATAATGAAATTATCCTGGCATTTGAAAAAAAACTTTTTACGCTGAATTCTGATTCCTCGGTACATTCTGAACGATCCTTCTTGCGTTGCAAAAATGGAATTCCTTTTTCCTTTCTTCTTGACTATCGGGTTTATGTTGTTTGGTATTCTTCAAATTTAAGTGAAATGTAAATACTAAAGAGGTGATCAGATGAAAATAGTTGTGCTTGACGGTTATACTTTAAATCCCGGGGATCTTGGCTGGGGGGGACTTGAGAAGTTTGGAGATTATGAAATTTTCGACAGAACGGACAGGGATCAGATCATTGAGCGATCCCAGTGTGCTGAGATCCTATTGACAAATAAGACTCCTATTCATAAAAGTACCTTGGATATGCTCCCTGATCTTAAATACATTGGAGTTTTGGCAACGGGTTACAATGTGATCGATCTTGAGGAAACAAATAAAAGAAATATTGTGGTCACCAATACGCCTGACTATGGAAAGTTTTCGGTTTCACAAATGGTTTTCGCCCTGATTCTGGAGCTTACTCATCATGTTCAAATTCACAGCGAATCTGTAAAAAATGGGAAATGGTCTGAAAGCAAGGATTTCTGCTTTACTGACTACCCTTTGATCGAACTATCAGGAAAAACCATGGGCATAATTGGCTATGGAAGTATCGGTCGTCAAACCGCGCTGATTGCCCAGGCGTTTGGCATGAAGGTAATGGCTTATTCCCGGACAATCAAAGAACAGTCTGAAATTTTAAACTTCAGATGGGTCGATCTGGAGGAGCTGATCAAAAACTCCGATGTTATCAGTCTTCACTGCCCGTTGACCGATGAAACAAAAGGAATCATCAATGAAGACAGACTGAATAAAATGAAACCAAATGTGATTCTGATCAATACAGCACGAGGTGCTCTGATTGTTGAGGAGGATCTGGCTGCCGCCCTTGAAAAAGGAACAATTGCAGGAGCCGGGCTGGACGTGATGACAAAAGAACCCCCTTCCAGGGATAATCCGTTGTTCAAATTTGATAACTGTATAATTACTCCCCACATTGCATGGGCAGCAAAAGAAGCACGAGAAAGACTTATGAACATTGCAATAGATAATCTACAGGCTTTCCTCAGTGGAAATCCAATAAACGTTGTAAGGCGGTGATCGAATGAGTAAAATAAAAACCAACGCAATATACAGACATTTCAAGGGTAATGAATACCTGGTGCTATACCTTGCCAGACACTCTGAAACTTTGGAGGAAATGGTTGTTTATCAGGCACTCTATGGAGAGAGAGGAATTTGGG
>JAAXUP010000247.1 GCA_013335935.1 Eubacteriaceae bacterium
CGCTGGAGCTGCACCCGTGGGTATCGGCGGAAAAAGGAGCCAACAAAGCAAAATCCCCCACCGCCACGATACGAGCCGTGAGCGCCGCCATACTGGCGCTGAACGGCGGATGATCCGCTATTTTTGACGGACTGCGAATGTTGTTTAGATTTGAAGAGGTGGTCTGAGTTCTTTTTCTGAAAGTTGGTTATTTCATCGAATGGGTGTGCGGCGCTGATCTGTCAGCGGATACCACCGAAACGCGATGGGAGGTTGTTGGGGAAGATGCCAAGAAGGCGATGAGTTGGTTGCGGTTACTGAATTAGTTATGCTTTAATTATGAAAAAGTTCTGTATCTACACCAATCAACTTACAGATACACCGAGCATAGAACACATTATTCCACTTTCACTTGGCGGTCATAATGATTTTTGTATATCCGTAGATAAAGATTTTAATAATTCAGTCGGCTCCAAAGTTGATGGTAAATTAGCAAATGATTTTTTAGTTTTATTTGACAGAGAAAAGCATAATACAAGAGGATATAGTTGTAAGAAGCCGGCTCCTGTTGTAAAAAATGCATCACTAATCGATGGTTCCCCTGCACATGTTAGATTTTTATCTACAGGTTTAGAAATATTTGATTTAAAATCTAAATCAATCCTTTCTAAGACAGATTCCCGTGGTAAAAAAGTGACCTTAAATAAGGTATCAATTGATATGGATATTGGGTTAATGTTTACTGCGAAAGTAGCTTTGGGTGCGGGATATTTTGCATATGGTGATATTTTCAATAACCATGTTGCTACTAATGAATTTCGAAATATTATGAATCTTGATAAGAAGAACTTGCCGAAAGATTCTAAAGCAAAAGTCTTTGACCGATTCCGTGATAATGAAAACGGTGATGAAATATTTATCATTTTAAAAATGATGACAGAAATGTATGGCTGTTCAGCCGTAATAATGGCACCATCTGCAAATAGTTTTGGTGTAGCTGTTTCAGTACTGGGCAGATTTATGGGTTTTATTAACGTCCCTTCAGAATCCTCGTTTCTGCCCAACAGTGGCTCATTTCGAATGGGCCACTGTATTTATCTTCTAAACAACAAAGTTAAACGGTTATCGTTTGATTATGTTAGACTTAAACTCATAGAACACTTAGACCAGAACAATGCTAATTCAGCGAATGCAAAAAGCCGCGCCGATAATTAGCGACGTTGACAATAAATAGAGAATTAACATGGAATCTGTAGAGGAACTGGCGAAGAAAGCGATTGCTTTTGATCCTGAAATCGAGAAAAACTGGATAGCCGAATCTGAGGCTCGTTATGATGCTTTCAAGCGAGGTGAGCTTCAGGCTGAAGATTGGGATGAAATCAAAAAAAAGTACGAATGTTGATGACCAGACCTCGAAAACTGGCTTCACTGCAAATCAGATTTTTCAGAAAAGCT
This sequence comes from Eubacteriaceae bacterium, assembly GCA_013335935.1. Classification (GTDB taxonomy): domain Bacteria; phylum Bacillota; class Clostridia; order Eubacteriales; family Alkalibacteraceae; genus JAAXUP01. Next base: position 1,435 of record JAAXUP010000247.1, read on the forward strand.
CTCAATTGCTCCGAAAGCATACTTCGATATATATATATTATGATAATCCAGATTTACTTATGTGTCACCCGCACATCCGCAACAAGCGGAAAGTGTTCCGGATGTTCTATAATTTCCTCCGTCAAATCAACATCCAGATCGGGCCACCAGAAATGACCGGGCGACTGCTCCTTGACGTTGAGAATCGATTTCACCGTTTGATCCCTGAACCACGGAAAATCAGCATACGAAAGAAACAGCTCCTTCCCGTGAGCAAGAAGCCAGATGCCGTGTTGCGATATATTCGACACCTCAACTGCTGAAATGCTTTCTCCATGCTTTAACAAGTTCATCGCTGTGCGCCTCCACTATTGATTCAATCTGCTTCAACTGAATTCTGGAATATCCATGATTCTTTGCAAGTTCAAGTTCAGGTTCGAGCCAAAACTTCGCCTCGCCGTCCCCCGATATAACATGCACATGCATTCTTTTCTCTTCACGCGAAAAGAAGAAAAATCGAAATCCCTG
>JAAXUP010000126.1 GCA_013335935.1 Eubacteriaceae bacterium
TTTTTACCCCCTCATATGATTAGACGCAAAATGGCTAAAAAAGTTCCATTAAATCTTCAATATAATATACCCTTTTGAGCATAATAGGAAACATTTAATCAAAACGTACAAATTGCCCTATCCAGGGTATCCGGATAGGGCGATTAAGTTTTCTATAGAATCAAATCAAATTTTTATCCATATATTTTGTCAGCTTGCCCAGGCAGTTTACATAACAGCCAAATTCGTTGTCATACCATCCAAAGACTTTTGCGTGAGTTAAAGGGATATTGATTTCCTGATCCCCACTGGCACCATACTTTTCCAGCGTCACAGGATCAAAGGATAAAAATCCCGTCCGGGTGTGTGTCTCAAGACCTTCTATGACTACAGCCGCCTGACAGCCCATCAGGTCACTGGAGACATTCTGGGTTTCGCTGAAGATGAGAAGATCCTTCTGTGCTCCTGCGGCCGCTTTGCGATAGATATCATTGAGCAAATCCTGATTGATGACGGGTTCTCCGCTTTCTGTTCTTTCTGTACGGAAAGTCAGATTCAAGGAGATCAGCGACACTGTGCTGGTAGGTATCCGTATGGAATCCGCCATAAATCCAACTTTCTTGATTTCCGGAAGGATCTCCTCCAAGGCAATGGCCGCACCTGTAGAGGTTGGGATAATGTTATTGAAAACCGAGCGGTTTCTTCTCAGATCTTTGCTCCCGGCCAGAGGGGGCGCATCCAGGATGCTCTGATTATTCGTAGAGGCATGTACCGTGGTCATGGATGCTGTTACGATTTGAGAGGTCTCTTCAGTATCCAGTAAAGGCTTCACCATATGGGCTAGTCCCGTGGTGGTGCAGCTGGCAGCAGAAATGATATGATGCTTTAAAGGATCATATCCGGAATGGTTGACTCCGTATACAAAAGTGGAACTGTCCTCAGGCAGCTTTCTTGACGAATCTCCGATTTTGAAGGGTGCGCTTACAATTACCTTTTCCGCTCCCGCTTCCAGATGCCCTCTGATGCTCCCTTTGGGATGATCAGCAGGCAGGGTAGGATCTAAAAATTTTCCCGTACAGTCAACGACCAAACGCACGCCTTCCTTCGCCCAGTCGATTTCTCTGGGATTTCTCGCTTTTTTCAAGATTTTTACTGGAATCCCATCCATTTCGATGACACATTCCCCTTGATCGATGATTTTTATATTACAGGACTTTCCAGTATAGCCGTATAGGAATTTATCCAGGCTTCCGTAAGTGGAATCTGTGCTCAGATAGTGGATGATATCTTCTGTTTTCTTTCCCATCTCACGGCCGGCATTGATGACGATCCCGTCAAAATGTTTTTGATTCAGGTGATTCCACAGGGTCAGCTTCCCAATTCGGCCAATGCCGTTTATCCCCAGTATCCTTAAATTCTGCAAATTCATATTCATTAGCATTTTCTCCTTTATTTATTTAATTTTATAGATATTGAATATCGTAATTCCCTTTATAGACATTGCCAAGGCTGCCATCGATGGAGATACTGTCTCCCGGCTTAAACTCATGGCCGTTTATGGTGCATTTCTTTTCATAATCATTAACTTCAAGACCCCGGCATTTCACGATACAAACCTTGCCTATGCCGGCCGCTGTTACGGCGGCGTGAGAGGTGACCCCTCCCTTGGCTGTGATTAGGCCATCGCAGACAAAGATCTGAGGAATATCATCCGGTACAGTATCTGGCCGGACTAAAATGATTTTTTCATCCGGATGACTGGCTTTTAGCCCCTCCATATCCTCCATGTTCATAGCCAGCAAACCAGACAGGACGCCGCTGCTCACGCCTATACCATGACCCACCAGTTCCATTTGATTGGGTGTAGTAACAAAACTGGAATAGGAGGCCTGCTTTTTCAGGTTCTGGTTACGGGTTTGCAAGATATACAGATCCTCAGGCTGTTCCGATTCAAAGGTAAATTCAATTTCCTGGTGAACATATCCATATTCTTCTATGAGGCGGTTGGCATAGCGGATAAGGGCCTCATAAATTTTAGGAAATCCAGATTCCAAAGAAAGGCTGCTGTCCCGGTAATGCTTCTTCCGCTGATTTTCCGTAATAGGCAGTGTATTAACAAGCCCGGAGACCACGTCTTCACCCTGACTGCACAGGGCAAAATCGCCGTAAAGATTGACTCCTGAATAGCCGTTAAAAGGACTGCTGGTAAAAACCACCCCGGTTCCCGAGTTGGAGGAGAGATTGCCCAGAATCATCTTTTGGACGATAACTGCTGTCCCCCACTCATCAGCGATTTGTGCATGATTTCGGTAAGAGACGGCACTTTCCGAAGACCAGGAGCCCAGGACCGTTTGAATGGCCTGCTTTAATTGTTTAAAGGGATCGCTTTCAATTTTAACGTTATGTTCTTCCAGGACTCTTTTATAGGAAAATGCCAGTTCCTTCATTTGATTATTGGTAAATTGAATTTTCAAATCCACTCCATAGCGGTCTTTATGTCCCTGCATGACCTGGTCGAAAATATCCCTTTCAACCCCGTAAGCCATTCCCCAGCTTTGCAGGAAACGCCGGTAACAGTCCCATGCGGTCCATTCAAAGCCTTTTCTCCTGCTGAATGCCTCTGCAATTTCATCGTTCATGCCTACATTCAAAAAGGTTTTCATTGCACCGGGCATAGAGATGGAGGATCCGGAACGAATGGAGAAGAACAGGGGATTGCTGGCTTTCCCATAAAACTGACCAGTAAGCTGTTCAACAGAAGCGATATTGCTTTCAATGAGCAGATCCAGATCGCGCATCATGTCCGGGTGACCTTCAATGGTCGCCTTGTGACGAAATACTTCCGTGGTGATCACAAATCCTGGAGGAACTGGAAAATCGTAAGTGATTAGTTTTTTCAGGAAATAAGCCTTCGCACCCAGGAATACCGGATTGTCTATATCCTCCGTCTTTTGGGTCAACAGACTGAAGGTAAGGTCCGGATCGTAGGTCATCATGCTTTCAATGAAAGAACTGGAATAGTTATGGATCATGCTCCTGAGCATGCTTATGGTATCTGTGATAAAGTTGTCTAAATCCTGAACCAGAAAAGCCGTAGACAGATTGTCTCTCAGAAATTTCTCTGACTCCATATGATATAGCTTTCTTCTGTCTCCATGGGGTTTTACGTCTTTAGTGTCCAGGACCTGGGGAATAATTACCTTCATGGAGCTTTCGAAGACATCAAAGAAATATTCACTGATGATCTGTTTCATATCATTTGCCATGAATTGAAAAATATTGATGTACTGGTCCAGAGAAAAGCTGGGTGAAGCAAGTCCGAATTTAAACATATCTAAATGGGAGTTTAAGCCCTGGTTATAAATTCCGTCCAGTTCCAGGCCGTCTTTGAATAACACCAAAATATCGAAAATTTGGCGGAAGGTTTTCGCTGTGATATATTCTATGTTAAATGGCTGAATCACCTGGGTCATAAGCTTCACCGCAGTTCTTTCAAGGCGGTACATGAGGCCCAGGGCTTCAAACTTCGGCTCAACATACTCCCCATACATGGAAGGGATGCCGGCTGCAATGTGCCGCTTGTAATAAATATTTTCAGACGCCACACTTTCCTCAGGATCCAGGATGATCGTCTTCAGATGATTCATGAGCTTGTAAATCTGCCTGATAGCCTCTTCTTTCCGGTTGCTGGTGAGGCTTTCCTTCAGCTCTGTCAAATCACCGGTAATCGACAAACTATAACCCTTGAGGATGGAGAGTATGTCCTCAAATTCAAAGGAATACTTTTCCTGGAGCAAGTAATAAACCTCAAAGATGAAAAGCACTCTGCTTTGGTCCTGATTGGGATCTGGAGAAAGCTTCTCCAAACGTTCCTTGATTTTTTCGATATCCAGGTCCATCAGATCCTCCGGGCAGGAATTTAGCTCCTGACAGAGTTTCACAAGGGTTTCATGTGGTAGGACAAACCATTTGCTCTGTTTGTCCAAATTCGTAAAGATGTCATTGGGAATGATCTCCCTCAAAGGCTCTTTATCGCCATTATACCAATAGCTGATGATCCTTCTGGTAAGTTCAATATGGGTATTGTTGCTCTCGGTATGGATCTGCTTACGCAAAAAATGAATGAGCCGGTCATTTCGCATGGACAATTCGTCGATTGCCGTTGTCACTTCCCGAAGTTCGCCTTCTGCGCCGATTTCCCTGAAATACACTGGAAAGATCCGGGCAAGCTGTTTGATTTCCCGATAAACCGGGGCAATATCAGAATTGAGAAGTTTGGTGATATCCCGCTGAAAAAGATCCGTATCCGAAATGAAGATCCCGCCAAGTTTTAGGTTGACGATGAGAGCTGCAAGAAGCTCCCGCATTGCCTTGGGATCGTGTTCAATAAGGTCCAGCCAAACCCGAATATTTTTAACATGATTTGGATTGATCTGGATCTGCCAGTCATTGGTCAGGCCAAGTTTCCCAGGGTAATTAAACCCAAGCTTGATCAGACATTTCGTGAAATATTCGATATTGGCCGTATCTTTTGTGGCGATAATTTCTTTGCCCAGGGTGATGATGCAATCCAGTACCGTCCCTCCATGGAACTCTTTTAGTTCCTGAAACTCCACCATGATGGCATTGAGAAACTCTGTTGTATCATCAGAATCCAGCTCCTTGAACACATCCCGCAAATTCCGGTTCATGTCATAGAGAAGATGGTCATTTAAATAGGACATTCCCGGTAAATGGAGCAGATAATACAGATAATAGATCGTTTCTAAGTGGGAGGAAAATTTCTCTGAAAACCCACGGAAGTAATTGGAGATATCATTATAATACATCAGACTATGAAGACTGTTCCAGTCAGATGCCTGCTTTCTTTCTTCTCTGAGGCCTTCAAAAAAAGAGTGTCCGATGCCCTTTATTGCCTCAGCATCCATGTGATGAAAGAGCTGCCTTTTAGAATGGAACCATTCCTCTGCCTTGGAAGTGTTCTCCCAGTAGTCGATGCACTTATCCAATAGCTCTGCCGTCATTTCCTGCA
>JAAXUP010000248.1 GCA_013335935.1 Eubacteriaceae bacterium
CCATCGATCACAAGGATCACAGGTGTTTTAGTAACTATTGATACATGGGCGCTGGACCCTCTGGGATCAACAAGCCCAAAAGCATCATAAAAACCCATTACCCCTTCGATGATACCGATATCAGCACCTGTATTATTGTTGTTATTGATTAAATATTTTACTGAATTTTCATCAAGAAGATAGCTGTCAAGGTTGTAGGAAGGATTCCCTGTGACAAATTTATGGAAGCCGGGATCGATATAATCCGGGCCAACTTTAAAAGGAGCTACGTTGAGTCCTCTTTTTCGTAAAGCAGCCATTATTCCCATGCTTACGGTGGTTTTTCCAACATTGCTGTTTGTGCCTGCAATCATTACTCTGTTCATTTCGATCCTTTCCCTTCAAATGACTTCGGTGAAAAGACAGTAGGAGTTGTCTTTTCACCGATTTCATAAGGAAGTTGTTTTATATGTTAGATGTAAAAGCCATTTTCAATGCGTCTTTGACGCTTTACTATCACACGAGAATAGCATCTTTGATGCTTTTCTCTACAAAAAAATCCGGTTTTATCAACCGGATTATAGACAGAAATTTAAAAATAATTTCTTCCCTCCGAAGATAAATAATTTATACAGGTCTCCTGGCTTATGGATCATCCTTAATTCCTCCTTCCCGTTTGCACAGTGGATCAGTGGAATTTCGTTCTCATTTACAGTAGCGGGGGCTGCAACGGATTTTAACCGTTTTCCCTATATTATTCAATTAACAATAGTTTACCATATGCCGGCTTTTAATACAACCGTTTTTTAACAGGATAAACTTATATTCATCTTATTGTTATGCTATACTATTTCTATAATAGTTCATACAAACAAGGAGAGGAGATGGAGTAATGATTGAATGGTTTTCACAATATCCTCCGGTAATACAGGCATTATTCGGCACATTTTTCACCTGGGGCCTTACCGCTCTTGGCGCAGCCTTTGTATTCTTTTTTAAATCCATCAAAAAGAACGTACTTAATGGAATGCTGGGATTTGCTGCAGGTGTAATGATTGCGGCAAGCTTCTGGTCACTACTGGCTCCGGCAATCGAGATGGCCGAAAATCTGGGTTATATCGCCTGGATGACTGTAGCAATTGGTTTCTTGGCGGGAGGTTTGTTCTTATGGATCGTTGATAAGACCTTGCCCCACCTTCATGCCGGTTTGGGTGGTGACCAGGTTGAGGGAATCAAAACCACCTGGCAAAGAAGCATCCTGCTTGTATTGGCCATAACCTTGCATAATATCCCCGAAGGCCTGGCTGTGGGAGTCGCATTTGGAGCCGTAGCCTCTGGGATGCCATCCGCATCTCTTTCAGGAGCTATCGCTCTTGCAATAGGTATTGGACTTCAAAATATGCCTGAAGGCGCAGCCGTATCGATCCCTTTGCGAAGAGAAGGCTTCAGCAGAACGAAATCCTTCCTCTATGGGCAGGCATCTGGAATCGTTGAACCCATCGCCGGAGTTCTTGGCGCTTACGCCGTATTAACTATGCGGCCAATCCTTCCCTATGCATTAGCTTTTGCCGCTGGGGCAATGATCTATGTGGTGGTTGAAGAACTGATTCCTGAAGCGCAGCACAATGATGGAGCGAAGCCCAGCGATATCGCCACAATAGGATGCATGATTGGTTTTGCAGTGATGATGGTATTGGATGTCGCCTTGGGATAAATGGCATCAAGGTCTTTTCAGGATCAGGACCTGGATTCCCATTTTCAGCGCCGGGAGGATTTTTTCCCTGACTCCTCCTATGGAACCACTGTCTTTTGTTACCATGTATTTAATTTGATATTCCTGATACATTGCCTGGTTTAATTCCTCGCTGAAAGGTCCCTGGAGAGCGAGGATATTTCCAGGTGAAAATCCCAGATCCTCGCATTTTTTCAATACAGAACTGGTAG
>JAAXUP010000249.1 GCA_013335935.1 Eubacteriaceae bacterium
ACTATGGAAGTGCTTGAAGATATCAATTCCAAGGAAATGATTTGGCATGATGGGGATACAATGTATTATCCTTTAGGTGTAACCGACCCTGATTATTGCGTTTTAAAATTTACAGCACATAATGGACGCTTTTACAGCAATTTTAAATCAGTAAATTTTGATGTCTTATGAAAATTATTTACAGATATGATAGTATACATTATTAAAAATAGCTCTAAGAGTTTTAAGAGGTGATATAGGTTGAAAGGCTTTGTATTCTTTGCTGGACGAAAAAAGAGTACGATAAAAAAAGCCCCTAAATAGCGACTTTGAAAAAATAATATAGAACGGTTAGTTATGTGCTAGCAGGAAGAATGATTTGAGCACCTAAACTTTCAAGCAGTTTGATAGCTTGTTCAGGAGTGAATTTTGACGATGGCTTTGGTTTTGAAACAGTTTCGATCCGATACCGATTAAAGTCGAACGGCACGTTTTTAGAAAGCATGTAGTAAATACAATTCAGCAGCATATGGGCAATAGCAATAATTGCTTTCTTATGCCCCCGGCGGTGTTTGATCTGCTCATACCTCACCCGAAAATAAGGGCAATCCTTACTTTTGATGGCAGCATTAGCGCATTGAACTAACAGTGGCTTGATATACACTCCAGCTCGGCTTACACGCACAGATTTCTTTTTTCCCGCACTTTCATTGTTCTGAGGTGTTACGCCGGCCCATGAGCAAAGGTGACGTGAGGATAGGAACACCGACATGTCCACTCCAATTTCACCTATAATGGCAATGGCGGTAAAGATGTCCTTGATGCCGGGAATGGTCAAAATTAGATTAATTTCTCGCTGATATGGCCCAATTAATTTCACTACTGCCGATTCAATTTCCATCTTCAGCTGCTCAATACTATTCAAATGCGAAAGACAAACTGCCATTTTCTCTGCTTGAGGCTTGGTGAGATTTCCGTTAATGGATTTGGTGATATCCTCTGCATTCTTCTTCATGCTGCTATGAAGCATAGGGACAACATCAAAATACGTATCCTCAGGATTTTCAAGAATGTGGTTAATGATGCGCATAGAGCTCTTACCGAAGGTGTCGGATACCACACTGGACAGCATGATGTTCGATACCGTCAACGAGTTTTGAATTCGGTTTTTCTCACTAGATTTAAAATTGGTCAGTTTCACGCGATACCGCATCAAATCCCGGATTTGTCGAATGATCAGTGGAGGAATAAAGCTGTTTGGAACCAGTCCATGTTTGTGCAAGTCGCAAAGCCATATAGAATCTTTTTTATCGGTTTTCTTACCACGAATACCTTTCACATACTTGGGATTAGCGACAAAAACGTTGCATGCGGTTTCAAGAATATTAAAGACCGGAATCCAGTATTTACCGGTTGATTCCATACAAACTTCTTGGCAACTGTGCTGCTTGAGCCACTCCCGCAACGCTAGTAAATCTACTGTAAAAGTCGAAAACTGCTTCGTTTTATAATCTGTGACTCCTGCCTGGTTGGTGGAGCCAATAGTAGCTACTACAAACTTCTTGTGTACGTCAATGCCACAGCATATCTTGTGAACGATTTTGAGCATAAACACTTCCCCTCAACCGATATAGGTGGATAAGCAGACATTGACTGTCTGCCGTGCTGGTGAACGGGAAGTTGTTACCCCAAGGATTAGGTTACGTGATCTAAGTCACACTTATTTGTACTTGAAACGGCAGACGGCACATCTTATTATACGGACGGTCAATAGCCGTCACACTCACCTCCCCGTGCTCTGTAGTGTATCTGCTTATCCAACAAAATCATACCACAGAGCAATACAAGATTACTACTTTCATCCATTTTTGTGCCTTGAGCGCAGCGAAAGGAATGATACTTATTATGAAACAAACAGGTTGCCGTGCTATAGGA
>JAAXUP010000127.1 GCA_013335935.1 Eubacteriaceae bacterium
GATCTACCTTCGTTCTGAGATTTTTCGCATTTCCGGGAACCGGACAATATTTGGGAATATTACGAAGGTAATCTTTTATTTCGACTTTTTCCTGAGGATAACATTCCACAAGACTTTTAGAATGGCAGATCCTTGTGGTAAGTCTGAAAAGTACCGGAGTGTCAAACTCTTCGCTGATTTCCATAGCGGTTTTGATCATATCCTTGGTCTCCTGGGAATCGGAAGGCTCAAGCATGGGTATTTTAGCATGGATCGCATAATTTCTGTTGTCCTGCTCGTTTTGGGAGGAATGCATTCCCGGTTCATCGGCTGTTATGATTACAGCCCCTGCATTCACTCCTGTGTATGCAAAAGTGAACATGGGATCAGCCGCAACGTTCAGTCCCACATGTTTCATTGCAGCAAGGGATCTTCCCCCATAGATCGACGCACCGATCACGGATTCCAGGGCAACCTTTTCGTTTGGCGCCCATTCTGAAATGATATCATCCTTATATAAAACCATATTTTCCAGGATTTCTGTACTGGGTGTTCCGGGATAAGCTGCCGCGTACTTGACGCCTGCCTCATACGCACCTCTGGCTATAGCTTCATTCCCAGTCATTAATTTTTTCATTGTAAGCCTCCTGTCTATACTGATACTTATTATATTATAAACTATTTTTGTTGGTTTGAAAGCAAAAAAAACCAAAGCCACTGAGTTTGACTCAGTGGCTGATATTTATGGAGAAACGCTGATTCCTACTCTTAGGGAAGTGAAGTAATTAGTGATGACCTGTTTAGTGCCATTTAGCATGACCTCAAAGTGAAGATGGGAACCTGTACTGCTTCCAGTAGAACCCATTCCCGCTATTCGCTGACCCTGGCTTACCGTCTGTCCTACACTGACCCCAGTCGAACTCAGGTGAGCATACCTGGTAGAGAATCCATTCCCATGGTTAATGATAATGAATTTCCCGTAACCTGAATCGTAGCTTACTGTGACAACTTTTCCTGCGTCTGCAGCATAGATAGCGGTACCTATGCTGTTGGCGATATCTACTGCTCTGCTTCCTGCATGGGAGCCGGCTTTATTGATTGCAGAAACTCTGCCGGTCGTAGGAACTATGAACCTTCCTGTGCCGTATACCGCAGGTAGTTTTTTCGTACCTTTTGCGACGACCTGATTAATGGCTTCTTTAACAACGACTTCTTTTTGTACTTCTCTGGAGACTTCGACACCGTTTGAATACTTTATGAGCGCTGTTACTTCCTTGATCCCTGCAACTCCTGCAGCAACCAATTTCGTTTTTCCAACATAAATTGATGCATCCTCTGTGTATGTTGTTCCAAAATCAATACTTCCATTATAAATGGCTTCTTTTGTTACATCTACATCGACATACGACTTAGGTACGGCAAGCTTGATCACATCGCCGCTGTGAAGATTTGTGATATCTTTATCCTGATTTGCCTGTTCCAGTTCGTTGATTCGGATACCCCTGTTTACTGCGATATCCCATGACGTGTCGCCATTTTGAACCGTATATTCCTGAAGTTCATCGGTACCCTGCATAATGTAGTTTACCGCTGCGTCGAACTCTTTGACTTCGCCGAGGTTAACAACTTTCTCAATAATCTGATAATCCTGCTTCACAACGGGTTTATCAACGATTTTTTCATTTGCTCCTAAATTAACGTACTTATCCACCACTGCGGCCATGACTTCTTTAGCTTCTTCTTTTGAAGCTACCTTGACGACCTCTTGACCATCAATGACAAGGACAGCAGACTGTGCAGAAAGATCTATTTTCGTGGTATAGATCGCATTGGCACATTGGGTAGCATCTGTTAAAACATTTTCCTTGGATATTGTCGTTTTTTCATACTTCACATCTTCATCGAAAACAATGTTTGTGTCATAAAGGCTTGACAGCTCTCTTTGTACCATTCCAAGGCCTTTTGTAAAGTCTTCAGCATTTTTGACAACACCGACTTCTTTCCCATTGAATATTACCTTATATCCCTGGGTTGATTCGTAATATGAAAGTCCTCCAGCAAATATGATCAATACTGAAGCGCCAATAGCAAAATTCTTTTTATGTGTTTTAATATAATTAACTAGGTCAGATGATTTTGATTTGAGACTTTCCTTAAAATTTTCTATATTCAAGCATTCCATAGCAGCCGTTTTGACTTTGTCGAATTTCTCTTTTAAGCTTAAAAAATTCATTGTCAATTCTTCACCTCCGGGTAAATTTGATACACTTCTTTACAAGTCGCATCGTATTGTTACAATTTTGTTACAGGCTTTAGTTTAACATAAGGTCTTTTAAAGTAAAACCTATATTTAATCTTTTTTGATGTTTTTATATGTTTTTTTGAGATTTTTAATCATTTTCTCATATAATATTACATTTTATGGAATATTATTAACTAATTTTACATATTTCCCATTACATAAAAACGAGCCCCATTCAAATGTAATGGCTGCTCGTTTGATTAGATAATATTTTATACTAGTTCAGCTTCACTGATCCCTCTGAAGATCAAAGCGATAGCGGTCGCTCCAGAATCCTGACTTCCAACAGACTTGTCTCCGTAATATGCTGCCCTCCCAAAAACTGCTTTAAGTTTTTTTGAGGTTTCAACCCCCTCCGCTGCTTTTTCATAAGCGAGTTTAAATGTCTCTTTTAAGGCAAGACCTTCAGCCACCGCCTTTGAAAGGGCATCTACCGCGGGAACAAGGGCATCCAGCATAGTTTTATCGCCAACCTTTGCTTTGCCTCTTTCCATTACCCCATCGACTGCAGCTTGTCCCATTAATGCCAGATCCTCCTGGTTCAATTCTTTCTTCCCTTTACCTATTTTAGCAGCCTTAATAAAACATATGGAAATCAGTGTTCCCATTGTGGAAGGCACATTGGCATTCAACAGCATACCAAGCTTCATAAGAAGCTTCCCCAGGTCATCAGCCTCCACCGTGTCGAACTGATCACAAAGGATCTGAAATCCCTTGCTCATGGATATTCCCAGATCACCATCCCCCATGGCAGAATCCAATTCTGTAAGATGGTCTTTTTCATCATTCATTACTTTTGAAATGGAACTAAGCATCCTTTTAATATCTTCTCTTCCTATTATATTATCGTTCATCGAAATCATCCTCTGCAATCGTATTATCTAAACTGCTGAAAAAATGGTGTGTAAGCCGGAGCATCCAGAAGTTCCTTAAGTTCTCCGTCAAGTTTAAAGAGTGTGACCGATATACCCGCCATTTCAAGGGAAGTGGCAAACTCTCCGATATATCTTCTGTGTATCCCTATTCCTTTTTCAGCGAGTATCTGACTGACTTTTCGATAGGCAATATAAAGTTCTTCCTTTGGTGTAGCTCCAAGACCATTCACAAGTACAGAGACTTCATCTCCTGCTTTGTATTCGTAATCCCTCATGATTTTATCCAGCATGTAGCTTACTGTATCATCGCAGGTCATCAGTTTCGTTCGTTCGATCCCTGGTTCCCCATGAATTCCCATCCCAAGTTCCATTTCATCATCTGCAATGGTGAAGGTTGCTTTTCCTGCCTCAGGCAATATGCATGGGCTTAATGCGACTCCCATCGTGCGGGTATGATCAACAGCTTTTTGCGCAAGTCGTGTCACTTCATCAAGATTAAACATCTTCTCAGCAGCCGCACCTGCAATTTTATAGGCATAAAAAATTCCAGCCACTCCTCGTCTCTTATCCTCTTCTCCTTTTGGAGCTGAGGCGACATCATCCGTCCCTCGAACCTCAGTGACCCTGATATCCTCCATATCCAGCATTTCTGCCGCCATGGCAAAATTCATTTTGTCTCCACCATAATTCCCGTATAACTGAAGCACACCTGCACCATTGTCGATTGCCATTCCAACTTCATACATATCGGCAAAAGCCGGCGAGGTAAAAACATTCCCAACAGTGACACCATCCGCAAGACCGTATCCCACATAACCAAGAAATACTGGAAGATGACCTGCTCCTCCTCCTGTGGAGATAGCAACTTTGCTTTTCTTTTTCTCATCTGCCCTGACCAGACATCTGAAATTTCCATTGACCATTTTAAGGCTTTCAGGATGGGCAAGGATGATCCCTTCAATCGTTTCTCTGCCAAAGTCTTCTGGCTTGTTAATAAGTTTTTTCAAAGCTGTTCCCCCCGGAATTTATTATTTGGTGATCGTATTCAAAATCATCATGTTAGCTATTAGCTTGCTGATGGCAGGGTTATTCTGAAGCAAGTCCCTTCCTCAGGTTTGCTCGTTACTGAAATCGTCCCTCCATGGGCTTCGACGATAGACTTGACGATAGACAATCCTATGCCAGAGCCTCCAGTGGATCGGTTTCTGGAATCGTCGGCGCGGTAAAATCTTTCGAAGATGTAAGGTAGATGTTCCTCCCGGATACCAGTTCCTGTATCCTTTACTTCAATGACAATATTGCGCTTTTCTAAAAATGCCCGAATTTCCACCTGATCTTTTTCTTTTGTATATTTCAGGGCATTATCAAGAAGATTTACAAGCGCCTGTTTGATCCGATCTTTATCCCCTGTAAATGGAAGATGCTCAGAATCAACCTTAAGAATCTTTTTACTTTCAGAGAATTTAATGCCGTACATTTCTTGAATGGACTGAAGGATATCTGCCAGGTCAAAATTGGAGAGGTCAAGCCTGGCCTCATAATCATATCTGGATAGCTTCTCCAGGTCATTGATCATGTTTCCGATCCTGACGGTCTCTTCATGGAGCCCCCTCAACCTTTTTTGATCAGGCTCCCACACTCCGTCAATAAACGCTTCAAGATGGCTTTGGAGCGTAGTAACAGGTGTTCTGAGTTCATGAGCAACATCAGAGGTAAGGCGCTTTCGAAGATTTTCCTGTCTTTCCAGAGCAGCTGAAAGGTTATTGATTGATTCTGACAAGGAATTAAG
>JAAXUP010000128.1 GCA_013335935.1 Eubacteriaceae bacterium
CAGGAAATCAAGGAAAAGCTTAAGTTTTTCCATATTCCCTCCAGCAGCAACTGCATCGGTCTCACCATTGAAACCGACCATAAATTTCTGCTGGTGGTCTATAATGCCCATGAAAACCCATCCCTGCTGACAGCAGCCTTAATTCGGGATCATATCAATGCAGCCTACGATATCGCTGTGAGGGAAGTATCCTTCATGAAGATTTTCGATGAAAATGGGACAGTACCGGAATATGAGATCATGAGTGAAGCCGCTCTTCATGGAATTGAAGTGCCGGACTATACTATGATGGTTTATGAAGTCAAAATTTTGAAATATTTGCACGTATAAGAAGAAGGCATAGATTTTGAGTCTATGCCTTCTTTTTTATCTATCTATTGGAACTTTCCGTCAAAGCCTTTAATTTCACAGAAAGTCCCTTGAAATCAGTTTCCACGGGTACTCTGAATATCCAGTTTCCTGAACAGGTACCTGGCGTGTTCATCCTTTTGCAGCAGCTCATGGGCAGCATATCCTGCATCTGAATCACCGCAAGGACCGCATCCGATTGGAAAATTCTTTTGATCAGTGAAGTGATCACCAGATCGATATCTTTAGCTTCTTCCTCGTTAAGTCCCAGATACTGGGTAATTTTATTAAACTCCTTCTCCTCCAGATCGCAAAGCCACAAAGGGAGTGGGGAATTGTCATGTGTTCCGGTGTAAATTACGGTTTTTTCTCCTGTGTTTTCCGGGAGGTACTTATGCTCGGGATTTCCATTAAAAGCGAACTGAATGACAGACATACCCGGATAACCGGACAGGTTTTTCAGTTCATCCACCTCTTCCGTGATATATCCCAGATCCTCAAGAATAAAATTCCTGTTCTTAAAACGATCCTTCAAAGCCTCGATAAACACTTTTCCAGGTCCTTTTTCCCAGTGACCATGTTTTGCATTGGGTTCGCCTGCCGGGACCGACCAGTAGGCTTCGAAGCCCCTGAAATGATCCAGTCTGACCACATCGAAAAGTTCTGTGGAATGAGAGATCCTTCTCATCCACCAGTCGAAATTGTCTTGCACATGTTTCCACCAGTCATAAACCGGTGTAGCCCAAAGCTGACCGTTCTCTTCAAAATAGTCGGGAGGAGCTCCGGACAAGGCGGTGGGGTTCAGGCTCTCGTCCAGTTGAAAGAGATGAGACCACACCCAGGCATCCGATGAATCCAGGGGAACATAGATGGGGATATCTCCAATGATCTGGACACCGCTCTGTTTAGCCGCATGCCTCAGAAAGCCCCATTGCCTGAAGAAAATGAACTGTAGAAATACATGGAATTTGATTTCTTCCTCTAAAAGCTTCGTATATTTTGCGATGCTTTCAGGTTCCCGTCTTTTTATACCTTCCTCCCACTTCGTCCAGATCAAGCCATTGAAATGCTTCCTCAAAGCCATATACAATGCGTAATCCTTCAGCCAGTATCTGTGGTCTTCTTCAAACCCTGCGATTTCTTCCTGGAAATCTTGATATCGGTTTTTAAATGAATTACGGAAGGCATTGTACTTGACTTCAATGGTCCTCAAATGGTCCACATCTGTTTCCCCTGAGCAATCTGGAATAAAATCCATATAATCCTGGTGGATAAACCCTTCATTTGCCATAAGACTGATGTCGATAAGCAGTGGTTCTCCGGCGAAGGAGGATTTCGGAGAATAGGGAGAAAAATACTCATCCACAGGATTGACCGGCAGAATCTGCCAGTATTTGATTCCTGATTCCTTCAAAAAATCTATAAATTTGTACGCCGTATATCCGATATTGCCAATGCCGCAATAACTTGGCAATGATGTAACATGAAGTAGTATTCCGCTGCCTCGTTCCATGATCGTTCCTCCGTTATTTTATAATGTCATAACTTTATATGTGCCCAGATAAGCAAGTGCTAAACAAAAAACTGTTGAAGTGTTGAAGTGAAAATACTTTTTGGTGGTTGGGTGGTTGGGTGGTTAGGTGGTTGGCGAAAGGCAAAAGGACGGTTAGGTGATAAACAACTAGCTATTAGCTTAAAGCATAAATGCATAAGTGTTGAAGTGTTGAAATGCAAAAAACTGGCATACTTACGACTTAGGACTTACAACTTGCAACTAGGGACTAGAGACTAGGGACTAGCGACTCGTTGGTTGTTAGGTGGTTGGCGAAAAGCAAAAGGCGGTGAGCTAAAAACAAAAGCGTAAATACATAAGTGTTGAATTGCGAAAAACTGGCATACTTAGGACTTACGACTTGCAACTAGGGACTCGTTGGTGAATAGGTGATTAGCTATTAGCCATAAGAAAAAAGCGTAAAAATGTTTAAATGTTGAAATGCCGAAGCAAATCAGCCTCGCAATCACGAAAAAAGCTTATGGCTCGAGAAAATCGTTCTTCAATACCTTCAGATTTTCTTACGCTCATATTCACCGGCACATTACTGAAATACCTTATGGAAATGTGCCGGCTCAGATTCGCTGTAAAAACATCCTGTTTTTCCCGAAAACCTTTGATATTTCAGAGGATTTTCTATACTCGCCAACGCAATCATTTTCTTAGATAGCAAGGCTGATTGCTAATGTTTTTACGAACCTAAGTTTTTCCCTAACCACCCAACCACCCAACCACCCAACCACCTAGTCACCCAACCACCCAACCACCTAATCACCTAACTCCTACTCAATCGACTTCAGTGACTCCACCATGTTGATCTTTTTCAGTTTGAAATGGACGATGAAATTGACAAATATGGAGAACGCCAAAGTCAGCAGGAAGGACCAGAGGTAGCTGGGGAGGCTGATCAATTTGCCGAACATCAAATCGTTGACCGCTATGATGACGATGATCAGACGGTGGAGGAGAATCCCCAAAAGCAGCCCGGCTAAGGCTCCCATGACTGTCAGAATGATGTTTTCCCAGTAAATATATGCAGAAACCTCATTATCATAAAAACCCAGCACCTTCAGGGAAGCGATCTCCCGGATACGTTCATTCACGTTGATGTTGGTCAGATTGTATAATACGACAAAGGCAAGGGAACTGGCAGATACAATGAGTACCAGCACAACGAAATTCAGGCTGTTCACCATGTCGTTGAAATAGTCCTTTATCCCTGAAGTAAAGTTGACGGCCAGAACGCCTTTGCTTTCGATAAGTTTTTTGCTGAGCTCGTTTTCCAGCGATTCATTCGTGTCCTTTATTTTGGCCATGATCCCATTGAAAACAGGAGCTTCCAGGAATGTCTTTTCGTAATAAACGGAGGTCATATAAATATAATGGGAGATGTAATTTTCCGTGATCCCGCTGATCTTGACCTTGTAGCTTTTAGCGTCTTCATCCTTGAGGGTAAGGGTATCGCCAACTTTTACTCCCAGCATATCTGCGGTTTTTATGCTGATTACAGCGCCGCTGTCATCCAACGCTATGGGATCCTCGCTGCCGTATTTCCTGAGAGTGACTTGTTCTTTAAATTTCTGTGCATTCTCAGCGATGATCATATTTACGCTATTGGATTTCTTGCCGTTTACAGCATCCATGGAACGGTACCTGATGAAAACTGACTCCTGGACACTTTTGTCTTCTGCGAGGACCTTTTCGGTGGGGGCGGAATCCCTATCCGGATCAAAGATGACCATCACATCATATTTGAATAGTTGAGTGAACTGGATATCCGACACTACGGAAATAGAATCCTTGATCCCATAGCCTGCAAGCATCAGCGCAGTGCATCCAGCGATCCCGATGACAGTCATAAACATCCTTTTTTTATATCGGAAGATATTCCTTGAGGTGACTTTCTGAATAAAGCTCATCCGTGACCAGATGAAATGGATGTTCTCCAGGATTACCCTTTTACCCATTTTTGGTGGTTTGGGGCGCATAAGCTGTGCCGGATGTTCCCGGAGCTCGCTATAGCAGGCGAACCAGACCACCGCGCTGGTGCAAAGCATTGCCGCCAGTGTGGAAATCAGGGCAAAGTCCCAGTGGAAGGGAGCTATTAATGGGGGAAGCCTATACATCAGACCATAGGCTGAAAAAACGACCCATGGAAAGAGCTGAAATCCTACGGCGACGCCGGACATGCTTCCTAAAGCGGTAGCCAGATTGGCATAGATGAAATACTTCGAAGCGATGGCAAACCGGTCATAACCCAGGGCTTCCATCGTTCCCGCCTGTGTACGCTGTTCTTCCACCATCCTGTTCATGGTGGTCAGGGAAACCAGGGCGGCTACCAGAAGGAAAAATATGGGAAAGACCTTGGAAATGGCGTCGATCTGATCGGCGTTGTTCAGGTATTCCTTATATTTGGGATTATCGTCACGGTTAAATGCATAGACTTCAGGCGCCTTAAGATCGGCAAGCTCCAGTTCCCCTTCTCTGATTTTCGCTTCAGCGTCGATAAATTCATTTTCTGTTTCTCTGATTTTATTGTTTAAAAGTTGCTGATTGAGGTTGATCTCCTTAAAGCCGGCATCAAGCTTTGCTTTGGCGCTTTCCAGCTGAGCGGCTCCGGAAATTCGTTTTGCTTCAAGTTCTTGCGCGCCGGCGGCGAGGGAGGCGGCACTTTCATCAAGCGTTTTTCTTCCAGCAATTAAAGCGGGACCTGCTCCATCCAGTTTAGCTTTGTTTGTGTTATATTCATTCAGGCCACTGTTGTATTCCCCAAGACCAGCATCCAGAGTCGTTTTAAGGATAGTCAGCCTGCCATTTAAGGCAGCAAGGGCAGCATTAACCTCATCTTGGGAGGAATTCAAGGGATCCAGCAAAAGTGACCGGGTATCAGAAATCAATTTTCCGGTTTCCGGATCACCTGCAGTGATCAACTGGATCGTCCCTGTGAAAGAAGGCTCCAGGAGCACTCCATCATCCCCGGAATCTGAAAGGGTGAGGGAAAGCTGAAGAAGGATGTCATATACGCTTTCTGCGGCAGCCAGAC
>JAAXUP010000057.1 GCA_013335935.1 Eubacteriaceae bacterium
TTGACAATTTCATGATAAAAAAGTATATTTAAGATACAAATGATACAGGAGGTCTCATATGAGCGCAAACCTGGAAATTCAACTCATGTTTCAAATTTGTCAAAAATTTTACTATAAGCAAATGAGCAAGATGGAAATTGCAAAAGAATTAGGGATTTCCCGATTTAAAGTAGCCCGCCTTTTGGATAAGGCATTGAATGAGGGTTATGTTAAAATTGAACTCAAGGATTTTCCCAACACCCTTCTTTCCCTTGGCCAGGAATTAGAAAAAGTCCTAAATGTCAAAAGTGTAGTTGTGATCGATACAAAGGGTTTAAGCCGTGAGGAATGTGCCTTCAAGGTACAAAAGGAAAGTGCAGATTTTATTGTCTCTATCTTAAAAGAAAAAGATATATTAGGGATATCCTGCGGAACGACTTTGGCAGGAATCACGAGATTTTTCCCGTCCAAAACCGCTTTTTCAAAAATACAGGTTGTTCAAATTACAGGAGGATTTCACCTTTTAAAAAACATAGATGCCTTTAAGCTGTTGGCTGATCTTGGCGAAAAATTCAATACGGAAGTGAAAATGTTTTTGACTCCCATAGCCGTGAAAAGCAAAGCCATTAAAGATGTCCTATTGTCCGATGACTCTTTATCCTCAGGTGTTAATTTATTCCCGAAAATAACCATAGCCATTACAGCCATTGGCTCCTGGCATCCTGATCTAACCAGTACCTTCTATAAAGCTGCTAACCTTGACGAAGAAAGTATCAAAAATCTTCAGAAAAGTCATGTGGCAGGTGACATCTTTAATCATTTATTTGATACAGAAGGAGGAATCATCGATCACAAGATCAACGAAGAACTCATGACCATCGATACCCAATATTTAAAACGGATTCCTGTGAAAATTGCAGTTTCCTATGATGAAAGGAAAAGTCATGCCATTTTAAGCGGGGTAAAGACGGGATTTATTGATATTTTGATCATCGATACCAGCACTGCCAGCAAGCTTTTAGCATTAACAAAGCAAGAATAGCGTCTACGACGCTCTTCAAGTAGACCAGGAAAGTTTGGACCCCAGCAAGCTAGTCGAACTTTCCTGGTCTAAAATAACATCGGCAAACTCGCCGAAATAAGGAGGAGAAGAAAATGAATGACAGAAGTTTTGCTTTCCCGGAGGTTGCATTTGACAACGATTATATGATCGCAACCTACTATATCAAATCTGCAACCAGCGATGCCATAAAATTCGCAGTCGCAATTGCGGAAGAACAATCTACGGGGACCTGGATCGAAGTTCCTGGAGAAACCAATACTTTAAAGGAAAAATTCGGTGGAAAAGTACTTAATGTATTTGAAGTCCCCGACTATGAAACGGAATTCCCTGAAGGTTTGAAAGAAAGAGATTATATCATTCAGGTAGGTTTTCCTGTGACAAACTTCAATCCACAAATCCCTATGCTTCTTACCACCGTTATCGGAAATATTGCCAACGCAGGGAAACTAAAATTACTGGATATCAACTTTCCAAAAGCGTACACCGACCAGATCGGAGGTCCAAAATTCGGAATTCAGGGAGTCAGAAATATCCTGGGAGTTCCGACAAGACCTTTAGTTAACAATATGATCAAACCTTGCACCGGGTGGGTCCCAGCAGAAGGCGCTAAAATGGCTTACGATGTTGCCGTAGGGGGCGTTGATATCATCAAAGACGACGAACTTCTTCCTTGTGATCTGTCTTTCAACCGCCTGACCGAAAGAACGAAGCTTATTATGGAACAACTCAGGAAAGCAGAAGAGGAAACCGGGGAAAAAACTTTATATACCGTAAACATCACTGATGATGTCTGGAAAATGAGAGATCATGCCCTTCGTGCAATCGAAGCGGGAGCAAACGCCTTGATGATCAATTTTTACACCTGTGGTTTTTCCGCTGCTCAGGGTCTGGCAGAAGATCCTGACATAAATGTTCCCATCCTCGCCCACGTTGACTTTTCGGGAGCGATGTTCAGTTCACCCTGGCATGGGATCAGCTCTCCCCTGTTGATGGGAAAACTAGCGCGAATGTCAGGCGCTGACATGGCAATTATTACAAGCCCCTATGGAAAATTCCCTGTCGTCAAGAACAAGTACCTCCTTCAGGTAAATAATTGCCGAAATCCTTTTTATGATATAAAGCCTACTCTTCCAATGATCAGCGGGGGAACGACTCAGGGAAGTATCCCTAAGATCATGAAGGATATTGGAAACGACTCCTGCATGGCAGCTGGGGGTGCGATCCATGGTCACCCTATGGGAGCAACTGCAGGTGCTGCCTCCATGAGGCAGGCTATCGATGCGACTTTAGAAGGAAAATCTTTAATCGAATACGCAAAAGATCACAAAGAGCTTGCTGCGATCATTGATACCTTTGCAAAAGATGATGTAAGCGATCTATTCGATTTAAAAAAATAGCTATAAAAAACCTCCTAAGCCAGTTCACCTTAGGAGGTTTTTTGATTTCAATCTATACGGTCTTCAGTTCATCAATTAAAGCCTTGAAGCCCGGCAATGCTTTTTTTATAGTATCATAAGCTACACAATAGGCGATCCTCACATAACCTGGACAGCCAAAGGAAGTCCCCGGGACAATAAGGATATTTTTACTTTTGGCCAGGGCACAAAACTCCACATCACTTTCCATAGGAGCTTTCACAAACATATAGAAAGCGCCTTCAGGTTTTATGCACTCATAACCATAAGATACGAGACCATTATAAAGGAGTTCTCGATTCCTGTTGTAGGTGTCAATATCTACCTTGGCATCCAGGCATCTGGCGATGACCCGCTGAAACAAGGATGGAGCATTTACAAAGCCTAAAATTCGATTGGCAATATTTGCGGCTGAAATGATATTTTCATAGTCCGCAGCTTCTCTTGGAATCACCAGATAGCCTATCCTTTCGCCTGGCAGTGAAAGGGATTTGCTGAAGGAGTAGCCGATGATCGTATTCTCATAATATTTTGTGGGATAAGGAACTTCCATAGCATCATACGCAAGTTCCCGATAAGGCTCATCGGAAACCAGATAAATATCCGTTCCAAATTCCTGCTGCTTTTCTCTCATGATACTGGCGAGCATAATCAGGGTCTCCTCTGAATAGATGACCCCCGTTGGATTATTTGGGGAATTTATAATGACCGCTTTTGTTTTTGGTGTAATTCTTTCCTTAAATTCGATTAGATTAGGCTGAAAGTCGACGGTATTGGGCGAGACAATGACCAGGATGCCATCGTAGTTTGCTACATAGCTTCTGTATTCACCAAAAAAAGGAGCGAACGTGATTACCTCATCGCCTGGATCAAGCAAAGTCTTGAAGATCACATTTAATCCTCCCCCTGCTCCTACCGTCATTAGTATATTATTCTGATCGAAATCCGTCCCGAATTTTTTATTGATGGACTTTGCAACCGCCTCCCTCACCTCTTCATATCCTGAATTATTCATATATCCGTGGACATTCATAGGCGCTTCAGCGTTCATTATCTCTAATATGGTATTTTTAACTTCTTCAGGAGGCTCAACATTTGGGTTTCCCAGACTAAAATCAAAAACATTTTCCGCCCCATGAATTTTTGCCAGTCTTTTTCCTTCTTCAAACATGGCCCGAATAACAGAACTATTCTGTACGTAATCCTGCATTTTTTTTGATATCATTGTGATCAACCTTTCTTTTGAAACTTCATTAAGAGTTATTATACCTTTTTCATGCATATTTTCCAATTGTTAAATTTCTTTATCCTGGTCGCTTCCTGTTTATAGTATACTGTAAGTAACAATACTTTTAGAGGTGAAAAATGGAAATTATCCTAGGTGTAACAGGTGCAACAGGAACTATTTATGCAGTAAAATTACTGGAAGCATTAAAAAATATTGAAAGCATAAAAACCCACCTTATTTTAAGCGACTGGGCAATAAAAACTTTAGAAATAGAAACAGATCATTCCTTAGATTATTTATTAAGTCTGGCAGATTATCAATACGACAACAAAAATTTAGGTGCTAAACCATCCAGCGGATCCTTTGTTTCCGATGGAATGATTATATTACCCTGCAGCATGAAAACCCTAAGTTCGATTGCGAATGGTTATGATGATAATTTAATTTCAAGAACTGCCGGAGTAATGATAAAAGAAGGAAGGAAACTTGTATTGTGCCCAAGAGAAACTCCTCTAAGTGCAATACATTTAGAGAACATGCTGAAATTATCAAGAATTGGCGTAAAAATGCTTCCCCCTATGCCTGCATTTTATACAGACCCTCAAAGTATCGATGATCTCATTGACCATCATGTGATGAAGGTCCTGGACCAATTCAAAATACCCTACGAAAAAGCTAAAAGATGGAATGGATAAAACGAAATCTAAAAAGATGACTTCCGGTGAAGGGAGCCATCTTTAATATTGTGTTCAATTTATTTTTCATCAGGAATAACAATGCGTTTTGGTTTGCCTATGACAAATATATAAGCGAAAGCACCTAAAAGCCCCATGGCTGAAACAAAAACCATCGCCGATGCGTAGGATCCGGTTCTTGAAATCAGCAGCCCTACGATCGCAGGGGACAAGGCTCCTCCGATATTGACAATAAAATTAAAAACTCCGCTTGAAGAACCCACAAGTTCTTTGGGCACGATTTCAGAAAGCAATGCCCAGGAAATTGCTGAAGCCATTCCCTGTCCGAAAAATGCAATGCACATGAAAGTGATTACAATATTTACATCTGACGTGAAGTTTGAACCTATAACGACAGAAGTCAGCAACAACCCCACAATAACAGGGAGTTTTCGTGACATTCCTAATCCGTATCCTTTGAGGTACATCCAGTCTGACCACTTACCGGCAAAGAGGACTCCGGCAATCGCCGCAAAATAAGGAAGTGCGCCATAAATTCCAACTTTTAACAGCTCCATATGCTTTTCATTTACAAGATATGAAGGAAACCACGTCATAAAAAAGAATAGTATTGCAGCGTTAGAAAATCCCCCTATGTACATCCCCCAGAGTTGACGGCTGGTGAATAGATATTTTAACTCCCGACTAGTGACTTTCTTATGTTCTACAATAGTATCAGAAAGTCCCCCGCCACTTTTGATCAGCTCGATCTCCCCTCGATTGATATGCTTTGAATGTGCCGGATCACGGTAACTGAAAAACCAAATAACAGCAACGAAAATTCCTAAAAGACCCGTTGCGATAAAGATGGAGCTCCATCCAAAAGTTACTAAAAGCCAGGTTAGAATCGGAGTACACAGGGCAAGCCCTACATATTCTGCTCCGGTATATGAACCAATGGCAAAACCACGTTCCCTTGAGGGGAACCAGGTAGTGACGATACGGTTGTTTGCCGGAAAAGCTGGAGATTCAAAGAAACCAAGTCCGATACGATTCATGATCATCGTAGAGAAACTGTTGCTTAACCCAATAAGCATGGTAAAAACAGACCATCCTCCTAAGGCGACTCCGTACACCTTTCGAGTTCCAAATCGGTCCAGAAGCCAGCCACTGGGTATCTGCATGAAGGTATAGGACCAACTCATTGCGGAAAATATGAGTCCCATTTTAATCGCATCAAATTCCAGATCTTTTGCCAACATAGGTGCCGCTACCGCAAGATTGGCTCGATCCAGATAATTAACAAAAGTGATAACACAAACCAACATCAGTATAAACCAACGTCTATTGGTGGGTTTATTTTCTAAACAAGATTCAGCTTTTTTCAACATTTTGCTCCCCCAGGTTTTATGACCTTCTTTTTCTTATATTATATAATAAAAATCTGGAATTCTGGTAGAACAAAATCAATATTTGAGAGCGCCCATAACCTCTAAGGTTTTGATTACATTTCGGCCCTCTTTAATGCCGTCAATGATTCTTCTTACCCGGTTGCTGTCTCCGATATTCAGCAATTCAATATTTTTTTCCTGTGTATATTTTTCCATTGCGCTGAAATCACTGACTTCTGATCTCATCCCAAGGCATACAAATCCAAAGTCAAATTTTAGTTCCTCGATAGATCCATCAGGATTTTGAACGAGGAAGGAATCTTCATTTACGCATTTCAAGGCAGTCTCCGTCAATACCTTCACATCGTGTTTTTTGATGGCATCAAACATTGCTAGTTTTGTGATAAGATCAATGTCTCGCCCTACCTGTGGCTGCATCTCAACAACCGATACCTCAGCTCCACGCTCAGCAAAGAATTCTACAACGTCCAAACCAACCGCACCGCCACCTACGACGACGACCTTCTTACCTTTGCTGTTTTCAAAGGAGTCTACATTGTCAATAAAACCGAAGGTTGATTTTACTTTAGAGCCTTCTTTGTCAACATGATCTGCCAATCCTTGAATAGGAGGGAGTAACGGAATCGATCCAGTTGCGTTGATGACAAGATCAGGCTTCAGCTCATCAAACAAAGTTCTTGTTGCTTTTGTATTCAGCCTCAAATCCAGATTAGGAAGAGCTTCAATTCTATTGACTAAAAAATTAACAAAATAATGAATTCTTTCCTTGGATGGAATCAGTCCGATCAACCAGGCCAACCCACCTACCCGGTCTTTTTCTTCAAGAAGTGTTACATTGCAGCCAACTTCAGCCATTGTGCAAGCGGCTTCCATACCTGCTGAACCTGCGCCAACAACGATAACATTCATATTTTTTATGACTTTCTTCTCTTTATAGACGTCTTCATATAACAAATCAGGATTAATTGTACATCGGATTGGTTTGCACTGTCCGATCCTATGATCAGAACATCCGATGTTGCAGGAAACACACTTTCTTAAAAGATTTTCCTGTCCTCTGGCTACTTTATTGACCCAATTCGGCTCACTAATGAGCCCTCTTCCCATGGCAAGGATGTCAGCATCTCCTCTTGCCAGGATGTCTTCCGCGATTTGTGGTGTACGGATATTGCCTGCTACAACAACAGGTTTTCCGAATTTTTCTTTGAATGCTTTCCCCAGATAACTTCTCCAGCCCTCATCCAGGCTCATCATATCGATCTGGTATTGAAGGTTGTCATTTTGCGCCGCTGACACATTGATGATGTCAATTTCATCTACCAGATATTCCATGATTTCCAGCATATCTTCCAGTGTATTCCCGCCATTTAAAAAATCGTCCGCACTGATCCTGAATGAAATAGGAAATCTTGGACCAACAGCCTGTCTGACGCTATTCAGGACCAGACGTGCAAATCTTGCTCTGTTCTCACTGCTTCCTCCAAAAGAATCTGTTCTCTTGTTGAAGAGTGGGGACATGAACTGGCAGATCAGGTAAGAATGACCGCCATGAATTTCAACTGCGTCAAATCCTGCCAGCTGAGCCCTTGCGGCTGCCTTCCCATATTTCTCTGCGATCTGATATATTTCTGCTTCCATTAACTCTCTTGGAAAATTCCCGCTGCTTTTGGATGGAACTTTTGATGCCGATACCGTCTGAACGCCATCGAGTCTCCCTGGATATGCAGAGGCTCCCGCATGGTTTAGCTGAATTGATGCTTTTGCGCCGTAAGCATGGATGGTTTCAGCTAATTCATACAATCCTGGCACGAATTGATTGTCATCAATTCTGAGTTGTTTTGTTCCATTTGTTCCCATAGGAAAATCGACACAGGTATTTTCAACTGTGATAAGACCTGTGCCACCTTTTGCTCTCAACTCATAATACTTCTTCATATCTTCTGATACTTCACCGCTGACTGTTGCAAAGTTTGTACCCATGGGCGGCATAAGGATCCTGTTTTTCAATGTCATTCCTCGTACTGTCATTGGTGAGAAAATGTTTGGATAATCGGTTTTCAATTATAATCCTCCTTGATTAATTAAACTGCTATTCTACCTTCGAAATGGTTATTTATATCCTCAGGTTAACTTCGTTAAAAAAAAGTCTTTATTAGTTAAAGTATAAACATTCTAATTTCACATGTCCAATAGATGGTTTCGTTTGTTTTTATAGTTTTTGTCTATACTTTAAGACAAAAAGAGATATTCCTCTATATAGGAATATCTCTTTTTGCCTTAATTCTTTTCTTACAATACCCAAAACAGGAGAACAATAGATTGACTTAGCTAAAAAACAACTCCTTAATTTCCTGAGCAGGCATTTCTTGCCCGGTATATAGCTTGAATGCCTCTGCACCCTGCCAGAGCAGCATTCCGATTCCCCCTACTGTTTTACAGCCAGCTGCCTCAGCGTCTGCCAGCATTTTAGTTTTCCTTGGAAGATAAACAACATCGGTTACCACTAGTTCCTTTCGGAATATGCTTGTGTCCTCTATGCTTGATTTGTCTTCGTGAGGGTGCATCCCTACAAGTGTCGCATTTGCTAAAATATCACTGGATGCAATTTCTTCATAAAGCTTATTTTTATCCCTAAGGTCAAACAAATTGACGATGCAGTCCGGGACATCTTTTTTAATATTTTCAATAGTCTTCTCCGCTTTAAGATAAAAATCATCTTTCACATTGAATATTGAAATTTCCTTAATGCCATCCAGGGCACATTGCACCTGTATTGCCGTCGCCGCTCCGCCGGCACCGATAATGGTCATCTTTTTACCTTTGATTTCGACTCCGCTTTCTTTCAAGTTCCTTACGAAACCAGTACCATCCGTATTGTGCCCTGTTAATTTTCCGTGATCATTAACAATGGTGTTGCACGCGCCTATAATACGAGCAGCGGGAGACAGCTCATCCATATGTTTTACGACTTCAGTCTTGCATGGCATGGTTACATTCATGCCTCTCATTTTAAAAGTCTTCATTGCAGCAATCGCATCCTTGACTTCTTCCACGGGTATATCAAAAGCCAGGTAAGCATAATCCAGACCTAGTTTTTGAAAACCATAGTTGTACATTGCCGGTGAGCCGGAGTGATCTACCGGCGAACCGATTAATCCTAATAGTCCTGTTTTTCCAGAAATTCTTTTTTCCATAATAATTCCTCCAATTATTTAAACGATTTATATTTTCAAGGTAAAAACCCTCTGATGCTTCTTATGGCTTTTTAATCGATTGCCGTCAATTTTCCAATGAGTTCTTCACAGATTTCCTGGATGGTTTTATTGTCTGTATTGACGATAATGTCTGCCGCCAGCAAATATCTTTCTTTTCGTTTCTCCAGAAGGCTTGCAATAAACTCCACACTCATATTCTGGTTCAAAAGCGGTCTTTCTGTGCTGTCCTTAACCCTTTCAAAAATAGTTTCCGGGGATGCTGTTAAAAGCACCACTCTGCCATGCTTCTTCATGTTTTTAATATTTTCATCCCGCAAGACTACTCCCCCGCCGCAAGACACCACCGTCTGGTTTCTCTTTTGCAGCTCGATCAAGATATTGCTTTCACTGTTTCTAAAATATTCTTCGCCATATGTCTCAAAAATCTGGGTGATAGGCATCCCTTCTTTTTGTACGATCATAGCATCCATCTCTACTTCATCCATAGCAAGCATATGACCTAAATAGGCCGATACCGTCGATTTTCCAGCTCCCATAAATCCAATCAGCATAATGTTGTATGAAAACAGGCTTTTCGCCTGGACTTTTTTGCTGGTATTGATGATATGTGTGATGACCTCTAAAATTTCTTCACTGAAAGGATTTTCTTTCAACTTCAGCCTTAAAATATTAAGCTGTTTAGTTTCCTGCTCCGGCTGTAAAATAGGCACTCCATTTTCCTTCTTATAGGCAATGATGTCTTGAATATACCTCATTCTTTCCGCTAATGTTTCAATGATCGCATCATCGCATTTACTGATATTTTCTCTTATTTTTTCCAATCCATCCATTTTCCATTCTCCTTTCATATTTGAGCTTCTTAAACGCGTGGTCGAACTTTTCATACAAGAACTACGTCTACGAAAAAAAAAGACTCCATCGAGTCTCCTTCAGTAATATCTTATCTACTTGTCCTTTATTTCAAGGCTCACTCCATTAAATGAAATCACAGCTATTATTTTGTACGTCAACATAACCGAAGCTATAATAAAAGCTCCAGCTAAAACCGTAAAAATAAAAGTTGTTGTTCAGCTGTTTATTCATCCTATTGTTCATGGTAGGTCTCCAATCTAAATTTCTATCATTATACTTTAAAGATGCTTAATAAGTCAATCATAAATATTAACTTATTATTCTTCATATTGCATAATTATTCACAATAATATGCCCATACTTTCCTGCGCTATGAAGAAAGGATGACCTCTTCCTAAGAAGAGATCATCCTTTTACTGATTGCATTGAGGCCTTTTACCGAAGCTAGTAGTTTATGCAGCTTTGACTACATTAGCATCATTAGCTTCTTTTCCCATTCGCACATTGACAAAGAGAGCAAGTAAAACACCAATTAAAGTGATAACAATATTTAACAATACGACATATTTAGGTCCATTTGTTCCTCCTGCTTTGGTTAGCATTCCGGCAACATTCAAGATGACATAGTTCGCCACACTGGAAGCGATCATAACAATGGATGTAATTTTCCCTTTGTTTTCCGGGAAAAATGAATTTGCGGTTGATACCGCCAACTGAAGCACACCACCAGCACCTGCATATCCGATCACGAATCCACCGATCAAAGTAATGCCTGGTGTTTGTACGAAGTAAATGATCAATAGCATGACTGCTGCAATAGAAGGATAAAGAATAAGGATTTTCACCGGTTTTATCTTCTTTAGCAGAACTGATGACACAAGAATAGCGGTAAATGTTCCCGCAGCATATAATGATTGAATTTTACTTGGATCAGCTAATCCGTACATTTTACCTAATTCCTGATTGCAGTTTAACCACAACTGAAAGGTGGAAGTAACCGTAAATCCGATGGCAACAACAGCCAGGCTAGTTAACGTAAATTTCATTTTTACTTTCTCTGGCTTCTTGCCTTCTTCTCCAGCAACGATATTTGCGGGTGGGAATGGCATAAATGCTATTAAAATACCGTCAATAAGGATCGCTGCGGCAGTCACATAAAAAATAGTTGTGTAAGACATCTGGCTTACAGCCACAAATCCTATGAAGAATGGAAGGACAAACTGTCCAATAGAGATTGAGAACTTTGTAAACATATTCGCAACATCACCTGAATTTGTGAATATTTCCAAGAGCGAAGGTGTTACACAAGTATCTAAGAATGAGTTCGCAATACCGCCGAATATGGCAAAAACATATGCGACTTCCATGCTTGGTGCCATTGCGATTCCTACAAAGTAAGCCACATAGAAGGCTATACCGATCAATCCGCTTTTTCTTCTTCCAAACTTATCCGAGAAAGGTCCGGCAATAGGAAGGGAAATTAAACGTCCCAATCCAAGTGCCGCAATAACGCCAATTACGATACTTACATCAAAGGTACCATCTGCTAAGGGTGTTGCGCCCCATACGCCTGCAAAGCTTTGTTTGTACTGTCCGAGAATTGATACTCCAATACCGTGTATAAAATAAGTGAAGTATAATGCCAGTGCTGTTGGGAAATATTTCTTATTATTCATTATTTCTCTCCTTTTTTCTTAATTATTTTATAATTTTCCTATCACTTAAAAAACAACTCATTTACTTCTTGTGCGGGCATCTCCAGGCCAGTGTATATATTAAAAGCCTCTGCACCCTGCCATAAAAGCATTCCGATCCCACCAACGGTTTTACTGCCGGCAGTTTCAGCATCCATCAGTAATTTTGTTACTTTAGGGTTATAAACGGTATCTGCTACGACTAAATTTTTTCTAAAAACATTCACATCTTGAATCGGTGAAATGTTTTCATCAGGATGCATCCCCACTTTTGTTGAGTTTACCAGGATATCACTGCCTGCGATTTCCTGGCTGAGTTTTTCGGTATCCTCCAAGTCAAATACATTCACTATGCAATCCGGCACTTCCATATTGATTTTTTTTGCGGTTTCCAAAGCATTGTCATAAAAAACATCTTTAATATTGAAAACCGATATTTCTCTGGCTCCGTCTAATGCGCA
Organism: Eubacteriaceae bacterium; assembly: GCA_013335935.1. GTDB lineage: Bacteria > Bacillota > Clostridia > Eubacteriales > Alkalibacteraceae > JAAXUP01. The sequence continues at coordinate 11,994 of JAAXUP010000057.1, forward strand.
TTGCACCTGGATCGCCGTTCCGGCACCACCGGCACCTAAAATTGTGATCTTCTTATTCTTTACTTCGACGCCATGCTCTTTTAAATTCCGTATAAAGCCAACGCCGTCTGTGATATGTCCCGTCAATTTTCCATTTTCATTTACCATGGTATTTATCGCCCCAACGATGCGGGCTGCAGGGGACAATTCATCCATAAACTTCAAAGCTTCGCTTTTACATGGCATTGTTACATTGGATCCTTTTATCTTCAAGGTTTTTATCGCGGCAATGGCATCCGGCAGTTCTTCCAGTGAAATGTCAAAAGCTAAATACGCTGCATCCACACCCGTTTTTTCAAAACTGTAGTTGTACATCGCAGGAGATCCTGAATGATCCACGGGTGAACCGATCAGGCTGTATAAAGAAGTTTTTCCTGTAATTCGTTTTTCCATAATGTTGACCTCCATTATTCGATTTAATGTCTAATTTTTAACATTTATGAAGAATTTTTTTCCGCCCTAAGGCGGAAAAAATACTATTTTAGCGTAAGAAAGTTCGTCTTCGAAGACGGTGTTTTTCCACTAGATCTTTAATGCCGCCTCCAGCGCTTCCGTTGTGGCATCCAAGGCTCTTCGAGCTCTCGAAGCATCGCCGATCACATAGGTTTCTACTGCTGCATTTTTAATTTCCTCACTCAATGGATCAAAGTTTCGGGATCCCATGGCAAGAACTACCGAATCAAAACCCTCCAGGCGATTTTCTTTTCCATCAGGCAGGGTGTATGCTACGCCATCTTTGAAAAATTGTGCGACTTTCGCGCTTGTTACGGTCTGTATCTTATATTCTTCAAAATCCTTCATTAAATAAACACGATGTTCCGATATGACATCTGCAGCAACTTCATCACGAAGTTCAATGACAGTAACGTCATGCCCAAGTTCCCCTAAGAACGCTGCTGTCTCAGATCCAACCATTCCGCCGCCTACTACAAGAACTTTTTTCCCACATGCATCTTTGCCATCCAGCAGGTTTACTGCATGGATCACTCCTGATTCATTGATCCCAGGGATCGGAAGAACTAAGGGTGTAGCACCCGTAGCAAGAATTACTGCATCAGGGGCCTCAGTCTTGACCATTTCAGGGGTAACCTCAGCATTCATGCAAATTTTCACACCAAACTGATTGCACTTGTCTACATAGCTTCTTACCATGTTCGTAAGATCTCCTTTACCAGGAGGATAAGCGGCTAACCGCATTTGACCACCAAGAATATCCGAGGATTCATATAATGTAACGTCATGGCCTCTCATCGCAGCTACCCATGCAGCATACATTCCGCCTACCCCGCCGCCGACGACCATAACCTTCTTGCTGACTTCTGCTGGTTTAACTTCTGTTTCACGGCCAACCATTGGATTTACAAGGCATGTGATTGGCTTTCCCTGATACATGTTCGGTACACATCCCTGAAGACACGCGATACATGGAGTCAATTCGTCCAGACGACCTACAGCCGCTTTATTCGGTGTATGAGGATCGGCTATACTTTGACGACCGAAGGCTACAAGATCACAGCGTCCTTCATTGACCAATATGTTTGCATAATGGGGTTCTGTAAATCGACCAACAATAATCACCGGGATATTAACTGCACGTTTGATTTCTGTAACCATTTCTGCATTAAATCCTGAATGGGTTACTGTGGGTGCCCACATGTACTCATCCTTTATATGAACGGCACGTGTGACATGAAGTCCGTCCACACCGCATTCTTCCAAATAAGCTGCAATTGTGGCGCTGTCATGAATGTCGATTCCTCCTGCAACTTCATCACTACAATTTATTCTGCAGAGAATCGCAAGATCATATCCGGCTTTTTTCCGGATGTTCTCAATAATAAGACGTGGCAGGCGCATTCTATTTTCAAATGAACCTCCAAATTCATCTAC
>JAAXUP010000129.1 GCA_013335935.1 Eubacteriaceae bacterium
CCAGGGTGTTTTCCTCCTCCGCTTCAAAGGTCTCCGTTACACGAATCCCGTCTGTGATTTCTTCAAATTCGATGACGACCTTCCGCTTGTCCCCAAGGGTATAGGCGATTTTTTGGTTCTTCTCCACCTCATCGTAAACACCGTAAAAGTCGAAGCTAACGCTTCCATCCCTTGCGGCCATGGTGTAGCTGAAGGTTCCCCCCACCTGAAGGTCATTGACAGCTTTCGGCGTGTACCAGTCATCAGATGCGTTGTTCCAAACCTTGACATGCTCCGGATTCGTCCAGTATTCCCAGACCTTGTCCATGGAAGCCTGGACGAGAGTTTTCACGGTGATTTTCGGTTTTTCCATCATGGTCACTTCCTACTTGCCCAGACGGGCTCTTTCAAGCTCGGCCAGATCGAATTTCTTCATCTTCAGAAAGGCTTCAGTCACACGACGAGCCTCTTCCTTTGTTCCTTTTAAAAAGACTTCGCCCATATTCTCTGGCACGATCTGCCAGGAAACCCCGAACCGGTCCTTGAGCCATCCGCACTGCTCCGCTTCCGGCACCGCCGAGAGCTTCTCCCAGTAGTAGTCGATCTCGGACTGGTCTGCGCAATTGACAATAATAGAGAACGCTTCGTTGAAATTGAAGTCTGTATCATAGGCATTGTCCATTGCCGTCATCTCATAGCCCAGCAAGCTGAAGGCTGCATAATTCACTTTAGCCTTGGGGGAATGGGCCTCCCCTTCCTGGTATTTGCTGATCAGCCCGGTTTTAGATTCCGGAAAGACCTCGGTGTAGTATTTGATGGCATCCTCGGCTCTTCCGCAGACTTCGTTGGAAAACAGGAAATTGGGCACGATCTTCTGGGCGGGGGCAGGACCCTCTGCATACATCAGCTGCCAGGATAAGCCGTATTGGTCCTGTAGCCATCCGTAACGCTTGCTGAAGGGATACTCCCCAAGCTCCATGAGCGCTGTTCCGCCCTGGATCAGCTTTTCCCATTTGGAATCTACTTCTTCTGGACTTTCACAGTGAACCATTAGTGAAATGGATGGGTTGAATTTGAAGTAGGGGCCTGCGCTGATGGAGGCGAAGGTCTGGCCCGCAAGCTGGAAGTTCACGATCTCGGAATCCCCGGAAGGGGTTTCCCCCAACACGAAGGTGTTAAGGATTTTTGAATTTTCAAACAGCGTGATGTAAAACTCGGCGGCCTCCTTGGCCTCCTTGTCAAACCATAGATGAGGAACGATTTTTGACATAAGGATCTTCCTTTCTTACACATTCATTTTTCAGCATGAACTGCATGACATACATATATTTACCCTTTTTTCGAAAAGCTTCCCAATTCTAAAATAATTTTTGTCTGTTTCGCGCGTACCTGACAATTTTATTGATACGATTTTCCCTGGTTTTCGGTTGTCTGCTCTCCTCCACCCATACGGCAGCCTGTAATTTTTGGCTGTTCGGCCAATTCTCAAAATAGCTGCTGGCTAATGGGTCAGCCTGCAATGCCGCTTTGAGATCTTCAGGTACCTTTGGCTTTTCTTTAGAGGAGTAGGCATTCTGCCAGCGGCCATTTGCCTGAGCTTCCCGAATCGGCACCATCCCTGCTTCAGTCATTCGTCCACCAGCAATCAGAGCCTCAGCGCGCTTTTTGTTTACCATCGACCAAAGGCTTCCAGACTTACGGGGAGTGAAACGAAGAATATATCGATCTGAATCCAGACTATGCATCTTCCCATCGATCCAGCCAAAACAAAGGGCTTCTTCCACCGCCTCGTTTAAATGAATACCAGTCTCAATGGCTTTGACCTTTTTAATTTGCAGCCAAACCTCCGATTCATTATCATGATGAGCTGCCAGCCAGTCACGCCATTCCTTTAGATTACGGCAGAAAAGCCAGCTTTGTGGGATATTCTTAATATTCATTAGTTTATTGCTCCATATTCTTAATGATTTCAAAATATCTTTCTGTGGCGGCTTCTGATGGTTCACCCTTCCAGCAGATATCCAGTTTTTCCAGCTTCCGATTCGGTCGCTCAACGATCAGCTTATTATTTCCATCCAGCTTTTTGCTTAAGGTCTCAAAGGCCTCTATAAAGCGTTTGTCCTTACGAGCTTTTGGATAAAAAGAGAGAATATACACATAATAAAACAGGTTATATCTCAGAAAGGGATATTCCACCTGCATAAACAACGTTCCCATTCCAAAGTGACAAGGACCCGTAGGCGCTCGGACCGTCCAATGGTCAAGAAGGGTTTCCACAGCCAGGTCAAAATCATGAGCCCCTTCATGCATACCTGCGCACCGAAATGCATCTAAAGCCACTAGTGTGACTCCTGGATTAGAATAATTGGTTTCCGGGCCTCGTCCAAACAAAAATTTATTGCATCTCCAGCCACCATCTTCAAATCGGTTTGAAAGCAGGTATTCCAGCACCGCCTTTACCCGCTTGTCACCGGCATATCCGTTTCTGCAAAGCGCTGCAGCAGCAAGTGCCATATGACAAGGATAAATCGAACCCTTCGGAGAAATACGAACTCGTCCATCATCTTTTATAGCATGAAGGATCAGCTCAGCAGCCCCTTGCAGTGCTTCATGAGACTTTTCCACTTTCAATTCGCTCAGGATCAGCAGCGCAGTCAAGGTGCTGATTGGTTTTTCTATGCCGATCCGTCCGTCAGGCGTTGCCCAAAAATCCGCTCCATTGTCATAACGAGTTGCGAGAATCTTATCCATATCTGTTACATACATCTGACTCATCAACCTTTCGCTGACATCCTATATTCCAAATATATCTGATATGTCTTTATCTGCAATTTCCCTTTTGCTTTTCTTCCCTGCATTTTTCATCATGTTTTTCAACTTTTGCTCCATGGATTTTTTGACAAGTTCCTGTCCGTCCAGTGCTCTAAGTTCGAAAAAAAGCATTGGATCAATGTCTAATCGGGCACCTACCCCATATAATACCGCCGCGACATGTTTGCACATATTGGCCCAATCCGGACAGCTGCAGGTAAAATGAATTTCTTTTGGGGACGGAAACATGCCATACTTTCGCTCGGTAAACAAAACTTCTAATTCCTTGGGGAATTTTCCTTCGATCAATTGCTCCAACGAATCGATTCTGTGATTGCATAATGCCGTGACCTGCTCCCACTTTTCGTTACTTAACGTGTCAATTTTAATCTCGACCTCATAGGGCTTTGAACGGCTTCCTTGAACCATCGCCACTACTCTGCCCTTAAAGATCTTTAAATCCAAAACCGTATTGCAGCGAACATAGCTTCTACCCCTTGCGATCCGATTCCCAAAGTCAGCATAGCTTTCAAGATTCAGATTCCAGGCCTTCCCCCACCAGTTTTTTGCCAGTGTCCTGCCTTCTATGATTACGGGTGCGATCTCAGGATCTTTCATTTTTAGTTTTTCCAGACTTTTACTTGCCTTTGCCTTTCTTTGTGCTACTGATTCACGGGTTGGAAATCCATAATAGCCCATTACCTGTCACCGCCCAAAGAAAATATATCCAGAAGCGCTTCATCACTATACTCCGTGATCCACTGCTCGCCCCCAGCACTTAAGATATCCCCTGACAGTTTTTGTTTTTCTTCAATAATCGTATCGATCTTCTCTTCTATTGTGCCCTTCGTGACAAATTTGTGAACCATGACATTCTTTGTTTGACCAATACGAAAAGCACGGTCTGTTGCCTGATTTTCAACCGCTGGATTCCACCATCTGTCAAAATGGATGACATGATTAGCACCAGTCAGATTAAGTCCCACGCCGCCGGCTTTAAGTGACAGCACCATAAAAGGCACATAATGTTCTCCATTAAATTGTTCCACCATTTTACTTCGCCGTTTTACAGGCGTTCCTCCGTGAAGCACAAAACCTTCTTTTGAAAATACTTCACTTAGAAAATCTGAAATGGGTTCGGTCATTTCCCTGAATTGTGTAAAGACAATAACCCGTTCTCTTTTCGCATAGATGGTTTCGCAAATTTCTCTCAGCTGTTCAAACTTGCCGCTATGTTCCGGTTTAAATTCTTCTCTGCCTAAATATTGGTCTGGATGATTGCAAATTTGCTTGAATTTCATAATGCTGGCTAACACAAGTCCTTTTCGTTCAATGCCTTCCACTTTTTTCAGTTTCTCTGAAATTTGCTCAATCAGCTGTTTATAAAGGACAACCTGTTTCTTAGACAAGGTTGTGTAAGCATTCATTTCCAGTTTGTCAGGTAAATCCGAAATAATACTTTTGTCCGTTTTCAATCTTCTCAACATGAAAGGCTGGATCATCTTACGCAGCTTGGCGTACCCCAGAGTGTGATCAGCAAGCCCTTTTGTAAAGTCAGTGAATTCTTTGGTTGTTCCAAGCAACCCCTGGTTCAGGAAGTCAAATAATGACCACAAATCACTTAACCTGTTTTCAATGGGTGTCCCCGTCATTGCGATACGCATTTTGGCTGGAATTGCTTTGACCGCCTTTGTTTGCTTGGTTCCTGGATTTTTTATGGCCTGTGCTTCATCTAAAATCACACAATGCCATCTTCTGTTTTTTAGCTCCTCCAATCGGACAGCCATCCCATAGGTGGTGATATACAAAAAAGCACCCTCTCTGACTTCGAGAGCTTCCGATTTTTTCAAATCACTTTTATGCAGGATTTGATAGGACATTTCAGGAGCAAATTTTTCGATTTCTTTCTGCCAGTTTCCAATAAGGGATGCAGGCAGAATAAGAAGTACCTGTCCGCCAATTTGAACCCTTTGATGCTCCAGGAAGGCAATCATTTGAACGGTCTTACCAAGTCCCATGTCATCAGCCAGGCAGGCACCAAATCCCAAATGGGACATCGTAGTGAGCCAATGATACCCATTTTCCTGA
>JAAXUP010000130.1 GCA_013335935.1 Eubacteriaceae bacterium
AGCAGCCATTGAAAAGAAAATCCCGGGATACGAAAGATCTCTATGCCATGACACTGGTATTTGGAGTGCTGATTGTGATTCTGATCATGACCTATAAACCACCAGTAGAAAATTCAACAAGGTTGGTTGGCTATTATGCTGCCTGGTCCGCCTGGTCGGACTTTACCCCTGATCAGATCGATGGTGAGAAACTGACACACATCAATTACGCTTTTGCGAATATCGATGAAAGCCTGAAGATAACTTTAGGCTATCCAAATTTAGATCCTGAGAATTTCAAAAAACTCAATACTTTGAAGAAAAAACATCCCAACCTAAAGACCTTGATATCTGTGGGAGGCTGGTCCTGGTCGGGGCGATTTTCTGACGCGGCTCTCAGCGATGAATCAAGAAGGATTTTTGCAGACAGCTGCGTTGATTTTATCATAAAATATGGGTTTGACGGAGTGGATCTGGACTGGGAATATCCGGTAAGCGGGGGAGTAGCAGAAAACGCAAGAAGGCCGGAAGATAAGGAAAACTTCACACTTTTGCTGAAAATGATCAGGGATAGACTGGATGTACAGGGACAGGAGGATGGAAAACACTACCTCCTTACCATTGCCGGCGGTGCAGGAAGCCGGTATATCAATAACACCGAGCTTGGCACACTTCATGAGTACCTTGATTTTGCGAATCTGATGACCTATGATTTCCATGGAAGCTGGGACAAATACACTGACTTTAATGCGCCCTTGTATTTGGACGGTTCTGCGTCCCCTCAGCTTAAGCTGAGTATAGAAGAAGTTGTCCAGTCCTGGCTTGATGCAGGCTTTCCAGCCAACAAAATCGTTTTGGGCATACCTTTTTATGGCCATAAATATGAAAATGTTCAAAATGAAAACAACGGATTGTATCAGACGTACCAGGGATCTTCCTCATTAAGCTATCGGGCGATCGCTGAGAATTACCTGAATGCTCCCGGTTATGTCCGATACTTTCACAAAGACTCGAAGGTGCCCTGGCTCTTTAACGGATCGATTTTCATAAGCTATGACGATGAAGAGTCCATTGGTCTGAAAGCTGTTTACATCAAATCCAAAGGCATTGGAGGAGCCATGGTCTGGGAACTCAGTCAGGATCCTGACCGGATTTTACTTGATGCTCTGCATCAGGGACTAAACCCTTAGGCTCATCTCATACAACTGCCAGACACAAAAATTCATCCAGGAGGAAATTACATGAAACGGTTACTGTCAATTATAATGATCTTAATTTTATCTCTGCTGATTTTTTCAGGCTGTACAGCAAAAGAGGATAATGAACTGGTGGTAGGTATGGAACTTGCCTATCCGCCTTTCGAAACGAAGGATGAGAAAGGAAATCCTGCAGGGGTGAGTGTGGATTTTGCCAAAGCTTTTGGCGAAGCTATCGGCAGACCCGTCCGTATTGAAAATATCAGCTGGGATGGACTGATTCCGGCACTGCAGACAGGAAAAGTTGACCTGGTGATCTCCTCCATGACCATCAAAGAGGAACGGCTGACAAAAATTGATTTTTCCAAGCCTTACGCAAAAGCGCTCCTGGCACTTCTGGTAAACAAGGACTCTGAAATCAACACCGCAGAGGATCTGAATAGGGAAGGCATGAAAATTGCGGCAAAAATAGGCTCGACAGGATACATTTACGCACAAAACAAGTTGCCAAAGGCTGAAATCATCGCACTAGCAGATGAAAGCGCATGCGTTTTGGAGGTCTCTCAAGGAAAGGCCGACGCATTTATTTATGATCAGCTCACCATCTACAGAAATAATCAGGAACACCTGGATACGACCAAAGCTATCTATATCCCTTTCCAGGATGTGGAATATTGGGGTGTTGGTGTTCAAAAGGACAACAAGGAACTGCTGGAGCAGATGAATGAATTCATTGATGATTTTTATGCTAAAAAAGGTTTTGATGCTCTTACTGATAAATATCTAAAAGACGAAAAGAAAGCTTTTGATCAGTTGGGCTTTCAATGGTTCTTTGAATGATGACCATTAAAAAGCTGTTTATTCGTGATGGGGAAGGTAAGATAACCGTTTTACAGACCGCTGTCAATTTACTCCTTGCACTGACAGCTTTCATTGTGTTTTTTAGTTTTTCCCTGAAAAGACTGGGCTTAGATTTGGATTTCTCATTTCTGTTCACTTTTAGATACAGACTGTTCCAGGGGTTTGGAGCAACCATACTGCTGAGTTTGACAAGTCTGGTGTTAAGCCTTCTCATTGGTGGTTTTACAGCCTTTGGAAATCGTTCTCATATTTTACCAGTCTCCTATTTATCAAAAGTGTATGTTCAGTTCATACGGGGGACTCCAATGATCATGCAGGTCTATCTGTTTTTCTATATCATTGGAACTGCCTGGGGTGTGTCCAATCGATTTATCGCAGGGGTATTGATTTTGTCGATTTTTGAAGGAGCTTACATTTCGGAAATCATCCGAGGCAGCCTGGAATCTATTGAAAGTACTCAGTTGGAGGCAGCAAAAGCGGTAGGTCTGGACAACCGGCAAACCATGCGTTTGATCGTATTTCCGCAAATCATGAAGAGGACTTTACCCTCTCTTGCCGGCCAGTTTGCATCTATTATCAAAGATTCGTCTCTTCTCTCCTTAATTTCTTTGATTGAGCTTACTCAGACAATTCGGGAGATCAGTTCGACGAATTTTGCAATCTTCGAATGCTATATCTTCCTGGGTTTTCTCTATTTGTCACTGACCTTCCCTATATCGATGGCTACGAAATATCTGGAGAGGAAATTCAGCTATGAAAATTAAATTGAACGATTTATGCAAGCGTTTCACCAGTGGAGAGCAGGTTCTTGAAAACATTTCTTACCAGGAAGAATTCAAGTCCCTTGCAATCATCGGGCCTTCAGGGGGAGGGAAATCGACCCTGCTTCGAATTCTTGGAGGGCTTATCATGCCTACCTCTGGAGAGGTTGCATTTGATGAAAAAACGGTCACCTACACGGAAAAGGAGCTGCTGAAGCACCGCCGAAATATTGGTTTTGTGTTTCAGTCCAAAGGATTATTCAACCATCTTACCGGAAAGGAAAATATCATGCTGCCATTGGTACATGTCCATGGTTATCAAAAAAAAGAAGCTGAAAAAGTAGCCGTTGGTCTGCTGGAGAGATTCAATCTGGGGGATGACGGTGGAAAATTTCCCTCCGAACTGTCGGGAGGCCAGCAGCAGCGAATCGCTATTGCCAGAGCCATGGCAATCAAACCACGACTGCTATTGCTGGATGAACCAACCAGCGCATTGGATCCTGAACTGACCAGTGAAGTCCTGGATATGGTCAAGGAACTTCAGGATGACGGACAAAACATCATCCTGGTCACCCATGAAATGGGCTTTGCTAAAAAAGCCTGTGACAAAATCATTTTCCTGGTTAATGGCCGTTTGATGGAAGCCGGTGAAAGTCCCAGTCTTTTTTCCGATCCCCAAACACCTGAGTTATCCGGATTTTTAAGTAAAATCCTTGAGTGGAAGGTCTGACTTTAGATTTCATGTTTCTCGAATATAATATTAATTAAGGAGAATTCAAATGGATGCCAATAAACCTGAAGAAGAAGATGTAAAAGATCTTGTCAAATCAATTGCTGTTTTTGAAGCCAAAAGCGCTATTGCAAAATTAAAGCTAGCAAAATTTGTGCTTGTAAAGACGATAGACACCTTAGGAAAAACCGCGAAAAAAGTTGGAAATTATGTAGAAAAGAGGAATAAAAAATGATCGTTACCATCGTTGATATTTACGTTGATGAAGGACACCTTGATGAGTTTATAACAGCTACGATTGAAAACCACAATCACTCGATTCTCGAACCTGAAAATTTGAGGTTCGATTTGCTTCAAAGCAAGGAGGATCCAACCAGGTTTACACTTTATGAAGTCTACCAGACAGAGGAAGCATCAAAAGCGCATAAAAACACCAGTCACTATCTGAAATGGCGGGAAAAAGCAGAGCCATGGATGAAAAAACCACGGGTCGGGATCGCTTATCAGGTCATTGCACCGGATGAAGAGGATAAATGGAAAACAGTCAAATGAAAACAGCGGGGAAATGTCCCCGCTGTTTTCATTTGCCATAAAAATTTTCGATCACTTCCAGGAACTGCCTCCCGTAACTTTCATATTTCTTTTCACCCACACCCTTGATTTCAAGAAATGCGTCTTTTGATGACGGCATCTGACGAGCCAGTTCCTCAATCGTTGAATTGTGAAAAATAAGGTATGAAGGTATATTTTTTTCAAGAGCTATCGCTTTTCGTTTTTCCACCAGCATTGTAAAAAGGTCCTGATCATAAGTATGATCAGCGGCTTTCATATTTTTCTTCTTTTTTTCGTTACCAGACAGTCTTTCTTTTCTTAGGAGAACCTTTTCTTCTCCCTTAAGAACACTTCTTGAGCTGTTTTGAAGTTTCAGGACAGGGAAGGCTGCCGTGGTCATCTCAATAAATCCCCGGGCGATCAGATGCATGATCAATTCCTTTATTGCGCCTTCCGAATAATCAGTAACGATTCCGTAGGTTGAAAGCTTATCTAAACCCAGGTCCTGTATTTTCTTATCCTTTGAACCCCGGAGCACTTTAATGATCACGTTGACCCCATATCTCTGATCAACTCGATAAATGCAGGACAGTATTTTTTGTGCTTCGATGGTCATATCAACAAACTCTGCTTCATCCAGACAATTTCCACAGCTTCCGCAATTGCTGCCGATGATTTCTTCTCCGAAATATCCGATTATTTCTTCACGCAAGCAGTTATTCGTGTGACAGTAATTAACCAGCGTTTGAAGGTTCTCAAGCTGCATTTTTTCTCTTTCCGGACTGATGGTGCTTTGGG
>JAAXUP010000131.1 GCA_013335935.1 Eubacteriaceae bacterium
CGAAGATCCATGACTTGGATGAGCTGAACAAAATTTCCCTGAATATGGATATTTTGTCTACTGATCTGTATTTCCTCAAGACAAATCCGTCAAGAATGAGGTCCGATTACCTGATCACACCCAGGGGAGTTAGCGGCTAGTCTCTAGTCTCTAGTCTCTAGTCGCTAGTCGCTAGTCTAAATGAACCCCCTGTTTTCAAATTTACGATTTACAATTTAGAATGTACAATTATTGTGATTTTAGAATCTTAACTTCGGTTTAATCAAACGAAGAAACAGATTCTAAAAATCCTATCTTAAATAAAAACATTTTAGAAAAAGATCTTCCTTATGGAAGCATCTGTGTCACGTTTTCTAAAATGAACGATCATTGTAAATTATACACTGTACAATGTACATTGTATTTGTCATCCCTAACCACCCTGTTAGTCCTAAGTCCTAAGTATGCCAGATTTATGCAAATAAGCGTTTTATTTTTGTTTTTCGCTAACTGCTAATCACCTAATCACCCAAAAAACACTTCAACATTTCCACATTTCAACACTTAAACGCCTCTGCATTTCGCTAACAGCTATTCACCAAACAGCTAACTGCCAACCACCTAACCACCCAACCACCTAACCACCCAAAAGCACTTCAACCTATTTTACCTTTAGCGATCTTCGGTTTTCCTCGATAGTATCATTCAAGCTTTTCAGGTCGGTCTGAACTTTTCTTAAAATTGAATCCGCGTATTCATTTGTTGATTTTCTGATTTCACGGGAGATTTCTTCAGCTTTTTTTCTAATTTCCTGGGCCTCTGCATAAGCCGATTGGGTGATCTGATTTTCATCCACCATCCCCCTGATTTTAGATTCCGCATCGTTCAAGATTTTTTCAGATTCTTTCTGCGCTTCGATCAAGATTTTTTTTCTTTCTTCCTTTATCCATTGAGCTTGCTTGATCTCATCTGGAAGAGAATGCATGATTTCATGGATGATTTCAAGACCTTCGTCCCCATTGACCAGGATCTTTGAGGAAAATGGCACATGTGTTCCCTCATGGAATATCCTTTCGAGCTCGTTTAAAAGCGCTATTATTTTCATGACTTTACCCCCTGTACATCTCTATTATTCTTTCGTACACTGACGGAGGAACCATTTCTTGCACGTTCCCTCCGAATTTGATGATTTCCCTTATCAGCGTCGAACTGATATACGAGTAATTAATGTTCGTCATTAGGAATACGATTTCGATATCAGAATACAGCTTTTTATTCATGGATGCCATCTGAAATTCACTTTCAAAATCTGCAAATGCCCTCAGTCCTCTGATGATGATCTGGTAGTTATTGGCCTCCATATAATGGACAAGAAGTCCTTCAAAATACTCAACTTCCACATTATCAAGGTGGCTTACAGACTCCTGAATCATTTTTATCCTTTCTTCTACTGAAAAAACGGATACTTTGCTTGTGTTTACAAGGATGGAGACAATAACTTTGTCAAACAGCTTTGCTCCTCTTTCAATTATGTCTAAATGCCCTTTCGTGATAGGATCAAAACTTCCCGGATAAACTGCTGTTTTCATATACTCACCTGTTTCTGAAAAATGTCACTGCTGTAATGCCATACTTTCTTGAGTCAAAAATCTCGAATTCCATATTTTCTGATAAAAAATTCCGATTTTTATCATGTTCAAGTAAGATTATACCATTTTTAGCAAGTATATTGTTCTCAAAAATTGCATTAATTATTTTTTCTATATTTTCTATATCATATGGAGGATCAAGGAAAATAATGTCTGCCTTTACTTTCCCAATTGACAAACTTCTGATCCCTCTGGTAAAGTCAGCCCTTATTACTTTTGCTTTTTCGCCCTCCAGGCCAGTGTTTCTAAGATTATCCTGAATGAGTTTTATACTCTCTCTGCTGCTGTCAATAAAGTAAACCTCGTTAGCTCCCCGGCTGAGCGCTTCTATTCCCATTGCTCCGCTACCAGAAAAAATATCGACAAAGATACAGCCATAAATTCTTGGATTGATGATGTTGAATAATGTTTCTTTTATTCTGTCCGTGGTAGGCCTGACAGAAAGATCCTTCGGCGAGGATAGTTTTCTTCCTCTTGCAGTTCCGCTAATTACTCTCATATTTTTTCCTTAATCTAAAAACGTATTTGAAATCTTGTCGGTGAATTTTTTTAATATGCTGTTGATGGTTGCTGTGTCATTTTCTGACTCCAGCCTTTCCAAAATTTCTTTTGCCAGCTGTGCTTCATCCGAATTTTTCGAAAGATCGGCAAGTTGAAAATTTGGCAGCCCGTGCTGCTTGAAGCCAAAATAATCTCCTGGACCTCTCATTTCCAGATCTTTCTCTGCGATATAAAAACCATCATTACTTTCTGTTAAAATATTCATTCTCTGTAAAGTTGTTTCGTTTTGACTGTCTGTGATCAAAACACAATAGGATTCATGGCTCCCTCTCCCCACTCTTCCTCTTAGCTGATGTAAAGTGGCTAGTCCAAACCGATCAGCATCTAAAATAACGATGACCGAAGCATTTGGAATGTCTATTCCCACCTCAATGACTGTGGTAGAAATCAGAAGCTTTATTTTATTCTCAGAAAAGTCATTCATGATTTTTTCTTTGTCAGCGTCGTTCATTTTCCCATGGATCATGCTGATCTCCACATGAGAAAACAAACCCTGTCTTAATCTTTCATATACATCCAGTACAGAGAATTTATCTGTTTCGCTGATATCGATCTCCGGGCATACGATAAAGGCTTGCCTGCCGCCTTGAATCTCCTTGAGTACAAATCGAAATACTCTTTCAAGATACCCTTCATGCTGACAATAGGTCTTTACAGGCTTTCTTCCGGCTGGAAATCCATGAATGACCGAAACATCCAAATCACCATACATGACATGGGAAATAGTCCGGGGTATGGGGGTTGCGCTCATGACGATGGTGTGGGGATTCAACCCTTTTTTTACAAGATTATTTCTTTGTTCTACTCCAAACCTATGCTGTTCGTCTGTTATGACCAGCCCAAGTTCTGGTATCTCCATATCCTGCTGGATAAGGCTGTGTGTTCCGATGATCATGTCATATTTATTTCCTTTGATTTCTTTGAGCTTTTCTAGCCGTTCCCCGCTCTTCTTGAAACTTTTCATTAGAAGCACACTAACGCCTAATTTCTCAAACAGTTTGGTTGCTGTCTCAAAATGCTGCTCAGCAAGAATCGCCGTTGGCACCATGAGAACTGAAGTAAATCCATTAAGATAAAATATATATTGAACGATCAATGCCACAATCGTCTTCCCGCTTCCAACGTCACCTTGCATCAGCCGGCTTATTTTTCTTCCGGATTTGATGTCCCCGATGATATCCTCCAATACTATTTTCTGTCCATCGGTCAAAAGATAAGGCAGGGATTTAGTAAATGCACTTATTTTGTCAGTGATCTCCTCATCCCAGGATAGGAGAATTTGAGTTTCCCGGTTTTTCTTCATAAATTTAAAACCGGCCTGTATTTCCAGGAACTCATCTACCACAAGTCTCCTTCTGGCAGCCTGAAGTTCCTGGGTATTTTCTGGATAATGTATGTTCTTAATGGCATTTCCATAATTTAAAAGATCATGATCCTTCAATATGTAGTCAGGAATACAGTCCTCAAGCTTTATTTCGGCTTTTAAGACTTCATATACCGCTTTTCTGACATCTTTCTGACTGATACCCTTTTTCAAGGAATAACGGGGCATGATTTCATTTAAAACCAAATTCTCATAGGTTTTGTTGAATTCCGGATTTTCAATTGTAAAATTATGATACTTTCTTTCCACCTTACCAAAAAAATAATACTCACAGTGGGGTTTTATGCTGTTTCTTAGATAGGGAATATTGAACCAAACGGCTTCAAACATGCCGTCTAAAGTCCTGCATTTTACTTTGGTGATGATAAGGCCCTGTCGAATTTTTTTCGAGATGGTTTCGTTCATCACTTCCCCTTTTAAGATATACTTCTCCCCCGGCACGATATTCTCCAAGGAGTCAGGCATGACTCGAGTCTCGTAGTCATTTGGAAAAAACTCAAGAAGGTCATTTACATTGAAAATATTAAGTTTATGAAATAGAATTTCTTTTTTAGCCCCTACACCTTTTAACGATCTGATCGTCTCAAACCTGTTCATATCTCACCTTCCGGCATATTTATTCAACCGAAACGATATAATAGTATAATGGCTGCCCGCCGTTATGCAGTTCAACGTCAAGGCCGCTGTATTTCTCTTCAATGGATAGGATGAGTTTTTTTGCATCACTTTCTTCAACTGCGCTGCCATAATAAACGGAAATCAGTTCGCTGCTTTCGTCCGCCATCCTGTCGACGATATCCAATAGCACGAAATCGGGATTATCTCCTAAACAGACGATTTCATTGTCAATAATCCCGATGATATCGTCTTTTTTGATTTCTTTTCCATTGAAGCTGGTGTCCCTGACGGCATAAGTGACCTGCCCGGTTTTTACCATTTTTATTACCTCCGTCATGGTCTCAATATTTTCCTCCATACTTTTGTCAGCATCAAAGGACAAGAGGGATGTGATTCCTTGAGGGATCGTTTTAGTTGGTATGACGATGATATTTTTTTCAGAAATTTCTTTTGTCTGATTGGCCGCCAGTATAATATTGCTGTTATTGGGCAATATAATGATATTCTCCGCATTCATCCTGTTTATAGCTTCTATAAAGTCTTGGGTGCTGGGATTCATGGTCTGCCCACCCATGATTACCTCTTTAGCTCCCAGGTCGGCAAACAGCGTTTTAAGCCCTTCTCCGGACGCAACAGAAATCACTCCATATTTTTCGATTTTAGACTCTGCTGG
>JAAXUP010000250.1 GCA_013335935.1 Eubacteriaceae bacterium
AGGAAAAACGGATAATAAAGATCAATTTATTCCCGCTTGGAAGGGTAGGATAATGATTGATGATGCTGAAGTTGACGAATCCAAGTTATCTGCTTTGTCTAACAATAAGTCGTATGTAGTTCCAGATCTTAACGAACAGGATGCTTTTATGGGTGGCCCTCATCCGAGAGCATCAAGCTGGTGGTATTTTCATCCTCACGCAATTGAAAAAGAAGAAGTCTCAGCAGGCAGCAATAGGACAGTAACTACTTACCATTTTATCGGAGCAGGATATAGAGGTCGTAAATTTTATTTTCACCAAGACCCAAAAAAAAGCATCCAGGAATATAGGTCTGTTCTTAAATGGGGCCTACTCAACTTTTTTCCGATTCAGTGCTTGGAAAAAGGAAAATCCATCACTTTTAATATTCTTTTCAGCAATATACCTGAACAACTATTACATCTTCTGTTATTTGCTCTTGAACCGGGTCGGCGAATACGTCATAAGATGGGATACGGTAAAGCATACGGTTATGGCTCTGTTGAATTTTCAATTAAAGAGGTGCTCTTTCAAAGAAAGGGATTTGATGAAAATTCTGATATTGTCGATCTGAATGGATTAAGGTCAGAATTTCGCAAAGAATTAACAACGATCAATCGGGAAGAAAAAAAAGGAATCGCTTGTTTTTTGTATAAGCCATCACTTGATAATTTATCATCAATACTTTGGTATGAAGAGCCTCTGGTGCAGACATTCTCTTATCCGTGCCCTGGTAATGGCGGCTTCAATGTAAATCTACCGGAAGAAGAAAGAACGACATATAACAGAACTCTAAGAAGGGCGATAGCTAACACATTATCGAAACATCACTTTGATGCTGAGACAAAAGGAACTATAAGTATTTCTCAAAGTACCGGAAAAACAATTTCATCAGAACTCAAAGAGATTAAGCCTGCACTTCACTTTGAGGTGTATCAGGAGAACTCGCTCTTAGGCAAGGAGATTAAAGAGAAAAGAAAGTTCAACTACTAATGATACAATACAATGGATAATACCATAACGATTATTAAACAAATCAGACTTAATGCTGCTCTCGGGAAAAAGAAGCACTTTAATGCGGCAGATAGAAAAGAAAAATACAGTCATAGAATAAATCTGTCAATTGCCACAATAAGTCTTTTCGCGAGTTCATCGCTATTTTATTCTATCATTCAAATAAAATCAGTGTATGGTGATTCAATATCGTTTGCCTTGGTGCTTCTCACAATGATACTCAGTTGGGTGCAAATATATTTTAACTGGCAAAAACAGGCTTTTGAACACAGGAGAATAGCAAATAAGTATCTTGATTTGTTAAAAACATGCACAAGAGTATTGTCCTATATCAAAGATGGCTTGATAAAAGAATCTGATTTAATAAAAGAAGTAGAGCTTTTATCTAAGGTCATACACGAAATCAATGAAGACAGCGATACTTGCCCTACCAACAGTAATGACTATCAATTGGCAAGGGAAGGGATAGAAGAAGGAGAAGAAGAGTACACAGAAAAAGAGCTATCGATTTCGTAGCGGTCAAAATCTGGAATTCACGCACCCTGATTCGCAAGCGCCGGACAATGGCATGGGAGCACAACGCTGAACTCAAAAAGCTGTTTGTTGAAAACTTTTGCGTGATGAACGCTCTCACCGAACATGCTCAGACTTGTGGCAATTCAAAAAGCTTCAGGGGTTTCGAGGTTAAAGCCGTTGCGTTGCGTTGTGCGTCCAGTTTTTCGGCTTTTTCTTCAATTAATAGTTGACATTTTACACAGGCGATTTTCCCCACGCACGCAAGTTCCCAAGCATCCCACCGATCCATTCAAAAGCTTGCTCAGTTTCGACTATTCTTTACTTCAC
>JAAXUP010000008.1 GCA_013335935.1 Eubacteriaceae bacterium
GTTTTATCAATGCCGCAAAGGTGTCCCGCTTCAGCTCTCTCTCTATAGATGTCCTTGAAAAAGGTCTTAGCTTCTGCATCTGTAAAGCCGATCAGATCAAGACCGTACTTTTTCGATAGCTTACCTGCTTCTGTTTGGAAATTTTCTATTGTATTTTGCATAGTCTCCTGCTCCAATTAATAACCTTTTATTCATTATAATCTTATTGTTAACCATTTTCTATATTTGATTCCGGAAAACAGCAAAAAGAGAGATACAAAACATAAGAAAGTTTTGTATCTCTCAGCCATTTAATCCTCCTGAGGCATTTCAGCATCTCCGTCTTCTGCATTCTCCTGCAGGACTTCATCAATGATCTTCTCGACCTGAAGTTTTCCCACTTTGGTATCCGATGAGAAAAGGATAACCTCATCCCTGTCTTCGATTCCCATGGTCTGCATCAGGACCTTGATGTTTTTATTATGTTCGCTTCTTTTTACCTTGTCGACCTTGGTCGCCACAATCAGAGGATAGATCTCCTCCAGCATCAGCCACTGGGTCACCGCCACGTCATCTTCGGTGGGCTTATGTCTGAAATCGACCAGCTGTACCACCATGACCAGGTTATCCCTTTTTTTGATGTACTCCTCAATCATTTTTCTGAAGCTTCTCCGTTCTTCCTTGGACACTTTGGCATAACCGTATCCCGGCATGTCAACGAAGCAGAAGGTATCTTCAACATTGTAGAAATTTACCGTCCGTGTTTTCCCAGGACTGGAGCTGGTTCTTGCCAGCGCTTTTCTGTTGATGATCGCATTGATGAAAGATGACTTCCCTACGTTGGACCGTCCCAGAAGAAGGATCTCAGGCAGGTCATGCTCCGGATAATGAGAACTGTTCACAGCGCTCGTTATCAAATGGACATTATTTATCTTCATTTCAGTTCACCTGAAAATACGATCCTTATGACATCTTCCATTTTTTCTACGGTATTGATATGGAGTTTTGACAGGATATCCCCAGGAATTTCTTCCAGATCCTTTTCATTCTCTTTTGGAATGATGATGTTGATGATCCCTGCCCTATGTGCCGCAAGAAGCTTTTCTTTAAGCCCGCCTATGGGAAGAACTCTGCCTCTCAACGTGATTTCTCCAGTCATTGCCAGATTTTGGTTGACTGGTCTTTTCGTCAGCAAAGACACCAAAGCTGTCGTCATGGTGATGCCTGCTGATGGGCCATCCTTAGGAATGGCACCTTCAGGAACATGGAGATGTATGTCCAGATCCTTATAGAAATCAGGATCGATTCCCAACTCTTCCGCTCGGGATCTGATGTAGCTTATTCCAGCCTTAGCAGATTCCTTCATTACATCACCAAGCTGACCGGTAAGCTCCAGCTTGCCTTTTCCAGCCATGGCTACCGCCTCTATCTGGAGAGTATCTCCCCCTACAGAGGTCCAGGCAAGGCCGTTTACTACTCCGATTTCCTGCTTGTTTTCAATGATTTCATATCGGTATCTTTTCATGCCCAGGAATTTATCCAGGTTTTTTCTATTTACAGTGATTTTCTTTTTGTCTTCTTCGACGATACTTCTGGCTGCCACTCTGCAGACACGAGCCAGCTGTCTTTCCAGTTCCCGGACACCTGATTCCCTTGTGTAATAATTGATAATATCCCTGATTGCTTCTTCCGTCACACTGATATTGCTCTTCTTCAGACCGTGATTTTTTGTCTGTTTGGGAAGGAGATATTTTGTTGCGATGTTCAGCTTTTCTTCTTCGATATATCCCGTGACTTCAATGATTTCCATTCTGTCCAGCAGCGGCCTTGGAATTGTGCTTATGGTGTTGGCCGTGGTCAAAAACATTACCTTTGAAAGGTCAAAAGGAAGCTCCAGGTAATTGTCGGTAAATGTGGAATTTTGCTCGGGATCCAACACTTCAAGAAGTGCTGCCGCAGGATCTCCCCTGAAATCCTGGCTCATCTTATCGATCTCATCCAGGAGGAACAGCGGATTTTTGCTGCCCGACTGCTTGATGTTGTAGATGATCCTTCCCGGTATGGCTCCCACATACGTTCTTCTGTGGCCGCGAATTTCCGCTTCATCTCTCATCCCACCCAAAGACATCCTGACGAAGTTTCTTCCCAGGGCTTTGGCGATGGATTTTGCAATGGAGGTCTTCCCTACTCCGGGAGGTCCTACCAGGCAAAGTATAGGTCCTTTTAAGGTGTTTGAAAGCTTCAGAACGGCCAGGTATTCTAGGACTCTCTCCTTTACCTTGTATAAGGCATAATGGTCGGTATCCAGTATCTGTCTTGCTTTCTTGATGTCGATTTCTTCAACCGTTTCCTTGTTCCAGGGCAGGTCGAGTATCCACTCGATGTAAGTCTGAATGACCCCGGCTTCAGAGCTTCCTGAAGGAACCTTGTTAAGTTTGGAAATTTCTTTCTCAACTTTCTCCTTGATTTCCGGGACAAGGTCCAGCTTGTCAAGTCTTTCGTAGTAGTCTTCTACGGTACTTATGGTTTGTCCTTCTCCGAGTTCATCCTGGATGACTCTGATCTGCTCTCTCAGGAAATACTCCTTCTGTTGTTTATCCATCTGGCTTCTGACCTTATCATCGATATCTTTTTCGATTTCCAGAAGTTCCAGCTCTTTCGCCAGCATTTCATAGGTTTTTGAAAGCCTGAGTACAGGATCGGTTTCCTGAAGTAGTTCCTGACTTTCTTCGTGCTCGATATCCATATTGGAGCAAATCAGATCGATGAGTTTATCGGCTACCTTCATCCCCTGAATCGCCAGGATAAGATCCGGAGACGTTTTTCGGGTAAGATTGATGTATGTAATAAACGCCTGTTTCGTCATTCGAAGTCTTGCTTTATATTCCTTGTCTTTAGGCTCGGCAGGAATGATATCTTCAACTTCCACAACAAAAAACGGTTCTTCTTCTAAATAATTCTTGATAAAAACCCTGTTCTCTGCTTCCACAAGGACCCTGATGATTTTCCCTGGCATCTTCAGAAGCTGTTTTACCTTGGCTCGAACCCCAACGCTGTATATATCCTCCTGCTGGGGAGAGTCCACGTCAAGGTCGATTTGAGCAACCAGCACTACCTCCTGATTGTCTGTCATGGCGGCATCGATGGCTTTAATGGATTTTTCCCTGCCCACATCAAAGTGGATGACGGTATCCGGGTATACGCTAAGGCCCCTCAAAGGTATTAAGGGCAGTCTATTTGATTTTGGCATATCTTGGTATTCGGGACTTTGTGCATCAAGTCTGTTCATGTGATACACTCCTCTCTATGTTAAAATTACTTAATACTACTATATCATAATTTAAAGAATTAAAAAGCAGTCAAATTGATGACTGCTTTAAATTAATCGGTTTATGATGCGCTCTCCTGATCAGGCTTTTTTTCTTCCTTGCTGTTATCTTTGTAAACCAGCATAGGCGGCTTATTCTTATTTACCGTATCTTTTGAGATGATGCATTTTATGATATCCTTCCTTGAAGGAATATCATACATTACGTCCAGCATGATATCTTCCAGAATCCCTCTCAGGCCCCTGGCTCCCGTTTCATGCTTAATGGCTTTTGCGGCAATCGCCTTCAGTGCATCCTTCTCGAAAGAAAGTTCTACACCGTCAACTTCAAGCATTTTCTTGTACTGCTTAACCAAAGCATTTTTAGGTTCTGTTAGGATTCTGATCATAGCGTCCACATCCAAAGGTTCCAGGGTGGTCACGATGGGAATCCTTCCTACAAACTCAGGAATCAGCCCGTATTTCAAAAGGTCTTTTGGCTGGATCTGTTTTAGAAGCTCATAGGAATCTACATTCTTTTTACTTTTAATATCAGCGCCGAAGCCCATGGCCTTGGTGCTGGTACGATTTGCAATGATTTTTTCGATACCGTCAAAAGCTCCTCCGCAAATAAACAGAATATTTGAAGTATCGATCTGCAAAAACTCCTGATGAGGATGCTTCCGTCCACCTTGTGGCGGTACGTTCGCCGTAGTTCCCTCAATGATTTTCAGAAGGGCTTGCTGAACTCCCTCGCCGCTGACATCTCTCGTAATGGAAGGATTTTCACTTTTCCTGGCAATCTTATCGATCTCATCGATATAGATGATCCCTTTCTGGGCTTTTTCGATATCATAATCTGCAGCCTGGATCAGCTTGAGGAGAATGTTTTCCACATCTTCCCCTACGTACCCTGCCTCCGTGAGGGAGGTGGCATCAGCGATTGCAAAGGGCACATTCAAAAGTCTCGCCAAAGTCTGGGCAAGAAGTGTCTTTCCTGAGCCGGTAGGACCCAACAGAAGGATATTGCTCTTTTGAACCTCCACATCCGTTGATGTTTCTTTAATGTTTATTCTTTTGTAGTGATTGTAAACAGCTACCGCAAGAGACTTCTTTGCTCGCTCCTGGGAAATGACATACTCATCAAGATATTTTTTGATGGATTCAGGAGTAGGTATATCTGTCATCTCTTCGATTATTGAATCGGGAACATATTCCTCTTCAATGATTTCCTGGCAGAGTTCGATGCACTCGTTGCATATATACACTCCTGGTCCTGCAACCATTCTCTTTACCTGATTCTGTGATTTGCCGCAAAATGAGCAGCGGATCTGCTGTTTGTTGTCATCAAGTTTTGACATAATTTACCTCATCTTCTTCCGGTTATTATTTTGAAGATACAATAACCTTGTCTATAAGGCCATATTCTTTGGCCTGGTCTGCTGACATGAAATTATCCCTGTCAGTGTCTTTGTCGATTACCTCAATAGGCTGTCCTGTTCTTTCGCTTAAGATTCTGTTAAGCTTTTCTCTTGTCTTTATCAGTCTGTTTGCATAGATCTGTACGTCGATAGACTGGCCCTGGGCTCCCCCAAGAGGCTGATGGATCATGATTTCGCTGTTTGGAAGGGCAAATCTTTTGCCTTTTTTCCCTGCAGCCAGAAGAAATGATCCCATAGATGCAGCCATTCCGATACAAATTGTGGATACATCGCATTTGATGTAATTCATTGTATCAAAAATCGCAAAGCCTGCCGATATGGATCCTCCCGGACTGTTGATGTAGAGCTGAATGTCCTTGTCAGGATCTTCCGCTACCAGAAACAGCAGCTGAGCAACAATAAGACTTGCGGTTATATCATTGACTTCCCCATTAAGGAAAATGATTCTTTCTTTTAACAGTCTGGAGTAGATATCGTATGACCTTTCACCTCTGCCAGTCTGTTCGACAACCATTGGCACTAAATTCATTTCCATAAAATCACTCCTGTTCGATTAATTTATTTTTGTACTGCGTTGTCCACCAAAAATTCAATGGTTTTCTTTCTTTTTACATTGCCGCTAAAATAATCCAGCTGCTCATCCTTTAATGTCTTTTTAAATTTATCCAACTCCATATTGTACATCTTTGCATAATCTTCGATTTCCTTGTCAGCATCCTCATCAGACGCTTCAATACCCTCAACCTTGGTTATTTCGGAAAGAACCAGGTCTCTGCTAATTCTTTTTACAGCATCTTCCCTGATATCTTCTTTCAGTTTCGCCTCATCGGTATTTGTGTACATAAAGTAGTCTGACATATTTATACCCTGCATTTTAAGCTGATATTCAAAATCTTGTAAAGATTTATCAACTTCATCAAGGATCATCGGCTCAGGGATCACAAATTCAGCAGCTTCAACAGCAGCGTCTGTCAGTTTCAGTTTAGCTTCTTCCTTAAGGGCTTTCTCTTTTCTTTCTTTTGTTTTTGCAGAAAGATCCGCTTTCAGCTCGTCAAGAGTATCAAATTCACTGACGTCTTTTGCAAATTCATCGTCAAGTTCAGGCACTTCCTTTACTTTCACTTCATTTACTTTTACGTTGAATACTGTTTCTTTTCCGGCAAGATCAGGTGCCTGATATTCCTCAGGGAAAGTAACCTTAACCTCTACCTCGTCGCCCTTTTTCGCTCCCACCAGCTGCTCTTCAAATCCCGGGATGAAGGATTTAGATCCTAATACCAGTGTGTGATTTTCGCCTTTTCCGCCCTCGAAAGGTACGCCATCCAGGAATCCTTCAAAGTCGATGATCGTAGTATCCCCGTCTTTTGCTTCTCCCTCTTCAGAAGATACAAGCCTTGAATTCTTATCCTGCATCTTGACAAGTTCTTCCTTCACATCTTCTTCTGTCACTTCATATTCAAGCTTTTCAATTTCAAGGCCCTTATATTCTCCCAATTTCACTTCTGGTCGCACAGCAACAGATACTGTCATTTTAAGCCCTTTCTCTGCACTGATTTCATCGATGCTTTCCATGGCAGGTCTTGATACGGTATCCAACTTATTTTCCTCAATAGCATTTACAAACGCATCAGGAAATGCGAAGTCTATGGCATCTTCGTAGAATACGTTCTTGCCATATTTATTTTCAATGACTTTTCTTGGTGCTTTTCCTTTTCTGAAGCCGTCGATATTGAATTTGCCTCTGTTTTTGTTAAAAGATTTAATTACCGCTTTTTCAAAATCCGCAGCTGACACTTCTATTTTTAAAGTTGCCACATTTTTTTCGATTTTCTCGATACTAGAACCCATTTAATTTCCTCCTAATTTGTATATTAAATTTGTATTTGCTTATCATTCTATAAAACCTCTGAAAAAGGTTCAATTTATGACTTTAACCGTGTAATTATAACATGAAACCTGAAATAAAATCAACTAGTGAATTAATCAGCTATTGATTCGGCAGTTCCCTTACCTTAATTTGTTCAAAAGCTTTCATTTGATCAAGTTCCTTATCCAGTCCGATGATCTCTATCCAGAGGCTGCCGTAGTTGAAGCCCAGACTGTTCCCATCAAGGAACGCTGATACGGATTTATCGTTGTCCATATTAAAGAATACGGCTTCTTTGGTGACTTTTTGGGGACTGATGATCATGATTGTTCCATTGTCCAGCTTTTTCATGATGCCCTGGATCGCTTCTTTGTCATTCAATATTTTTTTGACTTCAGCCTTTGAATTGAATGCGTCTCCCTCGTACTTTACATATACGATTTCCCGGACATCTTTGATCTGCAGCCTGGCAAAGGCCAGCTGCTTCAAGGTAAGGGGGAGGATAAATCCAATGGCCAGTGCCAAAAAAATCAGGGTAATAATGACTTTATTTTTATTTCTTGCAAAGTTTTTCTTCAATTGTTTCCCGGTCGTTTTTAAATCCATGAAGCATTCGTCTCCTAATTTTTTAATCATTCCCTGCATCGATTGGGGTGTAACGACTACTATTTTAACACTTTTTTCAAGTATTGTCCTGTAAATGAGTCTTTTATTTGGGAAACTTTTTCCGGTGTTCCTTCTGCAATGATTACGCCGCCTCTGAAGCCTCCTTCAGGTCCCAGATCAATAACATGGTCGGCGACCTTGATGACATCCAGATTGTGTTCGATCACCACGATGGTATTGCCGCTGTCAGCCAGCTGATTAAGAACGGAAAGCAGCTTGTCTACATCTGCCATATGGAGTCCGGTTGTGGGTTCATCAAGAATGTACAAGGTCTTTCCTGTACCCCTTTTGCTGAGTTCCGTAGCCAGCTTGATCCTTTGGGCTTCTCCTCCGGAGAGCTGGGTGGAAGGCTGCCCAAGCTTTATATAGCCCAGACCAACATTATTCAAGGTCCTGAGTTTGTTCTCTATTCTCGGAATATTGCTGAAATATTCGATACCTTCCTCTACGGACATATCCAGAACTTCAGAAATATTTTTACCCTTGTATTTTACCTGCAGGGTTTCCTTATTGTATCGTTTGCCCTTACAGACCTCGCAGGGGACATAGACATCCGGCAGGAAGTGCATCTCGATTTTTATGATTCCATCTCCGCTGCAGTTCTCGCATCTTCCGCCTTTCACATTGAAGCTGAACCTTCCTTTTTTATAGCCTCTGGTTTTTGCTTCAGGGGTTTGGGAAAAGAGGTCTCTAATGAAATCAAACATTCCCGTATACGTGGCAGGATTAGACCTGGGGGTCCTTCCAATTGGCGACTGATCGATATCGATGATCTTGTCGATATTTTCAAGGCCTTGAATGCTGTCATGTTTACCAACTTTCTGATAAGACCGGTTAAGCTTCTGGGATATCCCTTTGTATAGTATTTCATTGATCAAAGTACTTTTTCCGGAGCCGGACACTCCTGTGACCGCTGTGAATTTTCCAAGGGGGATAACCACGTCAATATTTTTCAGGTTGTTCTCTTTCGCTCCCATGATCCGAATGAAATTGCCGTTTCCTTCCCTCCTGGTTTCCGGTACGGGGATCACTTTTTTTCCGGAGAGATATTGCCCTGTGATGGATTTCTTATTCTTGATGATATCCCCATAGGTCCCCTGGGCTACGATTTCTCCCCCGTGTATTCCTGCGCCGGGTCCGATATCCACCACATGGTCAGCCCTGCGGATGGTATCTTCATCGTGCTCCACGACAATGAGGGTATTCCCCAGATCCGTCAGATTCCGAAGGGCTTTCAGAAGCCGGTCGTTATCCCGCTGGTGAAGTCCGATGCTTGGTTCGTCAAGGACATAAAGTACGCCCACCAGGGCAGAGCCGATTTGAGTGGCCAGCCTGATCCGCTGGGATTCTCCCCCTGAAAGTGTTCCTGCACTCCTGGAGAGGGTCAGGTAATCAAGACCCACATCGATGAGAAAAGTGAGCCTGTCTTTAATTTCCTTGAAAATCTGATGGGAGATGACCTCTTCCCGCTGACTGAGGGTCATGCCTGTGAAAAAATCAAAACATTCCCCCACCGCCATATCGGTGATATCGATGATATTTTTACCCTTTACTGTAACCGCCAGACTGTTATCGTTCAGCCTCTTGCCTTTACACACCGGACAGGGAATTTCAGACATATACCGCTGGATTTTACCCCGAATGTACTCTGAGGAAGTTTCCCTGTACCTTCGCTGCATATTGTTGACCACACCTTCAAACACTACTTCCCGTTCCTTCCAGCCACCAAAGTAGGAATTAAAATTGATGGACAGGGGTCTTTCGTCCCCGTAGAACATAGCATGGATAAATTCTTCTGGTGCTTCCTTAAGGGGTTTGTCCAAGGAAAAATCATAGAGCTTTGCCAGCTCACCAATGATCGAATTATAATAGGTCGTTTCCTCACTTGCGCCAAAAAATCCTAATGCTCCTTTATTTATGGAAAGCTCCCAGTCGGGTATCAGCAACTCTGGATCCACCTGGCTGTGGCTTCCAAGACCGTTGCAGTGCGTACACATGCCGAAGGGTGTATTAAAGGAAAACATTCTCGGTTCCAGCTTGTCTATGGCGATCCCGCAATCTGCGCAGGCAAATTTCTCAGAAAAAATCATGCGCTCCCCATCGATAACATCAATATACAACATCCCGTCGGAAAGTTTAAGTGAGGTCTCGATAGAATCTGCAAGCCTTTTTCCTATCCCTTCCCTTACTTTCAGCCTGTCGACAACAATTTCAATATTATGCTTTTTATTTTTATCCAGCACGATGGTTTCTTCATTCAGTTCAAACAACTCTCCATCCACAACCACTCTGACAAAGCCATCTTTTTTAATGGAATCCAACAGTTTTTTGTGCTGTCCTTTTTCTCCCCTGATGACAGGAGCCAGAATCTGAAATCTTGTCCCTTCCTCTAAAGCCATAACGGCCTCCACCATCTGGTCGATGGACTGGGAGGCGATCTCCTTCCCGCACTTTGGACAGTGAGGGATCCCGATCCTGGCAAAGAGGAGCCGGAAATAATCGTAGATTTCCGTTACCGTTCCCACTGTGGATCTGGGATTCCTGTTAGTTGTCTTCTGGTCGATGGAAATCGCCGGAGAAAGTCCTTCAATATATTCCACGTCCGGCTTGTTCATCTGTCCCAGAAACTGCCGGGCATAGGAGGAAAGGGATTCCATATACCGGCGCTGTCCCTCCGCATAGATGGTATCAAAGGCAAGAGAGGATTTGCCTGAGCCGCTAAGTCCGGTAAATACGATAAATTTATCCCTGGGAAGTGTAATGCTTATATTTTTAAGATTGTGCTCTTTGGCACCTACAACATTGATATGATCCATTATTTTTCTCCTTAGTCGATGATCTTTAAAGCTTTTTTCAGGTATATGATCCTGTCTCTCAATTTGGCCGCTTTTTCAAACTCCAGATTCTCCGCTGCCAGGAGCATATCCTCTTCAAGCTGAGCCAGATTGCGGCTCTCTTCCAGCAGCAGTTCTTCCGTTTCGTATATTTCCCCTTCTTCCGCTGCTTTTGTCGCTTCGATGACATCATGAATCTTCTTGATGATGGATTTTGGGGTTATCCCATGCTCTTCATTATACTTTCGCTGGATTTCACGCCTTCGATTGGTTTCATCTATGGCGATTTTCATGGAAGGTGTGATTTTGTCTGCGTACATGATCACCCTGCCGTCAATATTTCTTGCAGCCCTTCCAATGGTCTGTATCAGGGCAGTGGACGACCTGAGGAAACCTTCCTTGTCTGCGTCCAGGATCCCGATCAGCCCAACTTCTGGGATATCCAGTCCCTCTCTAAGGAGATTTATCCCGATCAGGACGTCAAATTCTCCAAGACGAAGCTGCCGGATGATCTTGATTCTTTCCAGGGTTATAATATCTGAATGGAGATATTGTACCTTTATTCCGATATTCTTCAGGTAAGCCGTCAGGTCCTCGGACATCTTTTTCGTCAAGGTGGTGACCAAAACCCTCTGCCCCATTTCCACCTTCTTGTTGATCTCGCCGATCAAATGATCGATTTGGTGGGCGCTAGGCCTCAGTTCAATTTCAGGATCGATAAGTCCCGTGGGGCGAATGATCTGTTCCACCAGTTTTTGCTGTTTTTCGCTTTCGTAGGGTCCTGGTGTTGCCGTTGTAAAAATCACCTGGTTTATTTTCTTTTCAAATTCTTCAAAATTAAGGGGGCGGTTGTCAAGGGCGGAGGGAAGCCTGAAGCCATAGTCTACCAAATTCATTTTCCTTGACCTGTCTCCAGCGTACATTCCCCTTACCTGAGGCACACTGACATGGGACTCATCGATGATCAGAAGAAAATCCTCTGGAAAGTAGTCGATCAGGGTAAAGGGCGGACTTCCCGGGGGAAGACCGGTTATATGCCTTGAGTAATTCTCGATTCCGTTACAATAACCCATTTCCTTAAGCATTTCGATATCGTAGTTTGTCCTCTGGAGGATCCTCTGGGCTTCCACCAGCTTGTTGGCATCAATGAGCTCGTCATATCGTAAATTGAGTTCTTCCCGAATGCCTGCAATCGCCTTCTCCAGCTTTTCATCCGTTGTAGCGTAGTGAGACGCCGGGAAGATGGAAACATGGGACCTCAATCCGGATATTTCCCCAGTGAGGACATCGATTTCTGTGATCCTGTCGATCTCATCCCCGAAGAATTCCACACGCATTGCTTTGTCCGTGGAACTTGCCGGGAAGATTTCAATAATGTCTCCTCGTACCCTGAAGGTGCCCCTAGTAAAATTAATGTCATTTCTCATGTATTGGATATCTACCAGTTTTCTTATGACCTCGTCCCTGTCCTTTTCCATACCCGGCCTTAAGGAGACCACAAGGTTTTTGTAGTCAATGGGACTTCCCAGACCATAAATGCAGGATACGCTGGCAACAATAATCACGTCTCTTCTCTCAAACAGAGAAGCTGTAGCGGAGTGACGAAGCTTGTCGATTTCGTCATTTATGGAAGCATCCTTCTCAATGTAAAGATCTGATGAAGGAACATAGGCCTCCGGCTGATAATAGTCATAATAGCTGACAAAATATTCGACGGCATTTTCCTGGAAAAATTCCTTGAATTCATTGTAAAGCTGGGCCGCAAGGGTCTTGTTATGGGCCATTACCAGGGTGGGTTTCTGCACGGCCTCAATGACCTTCGCCATGGTGTAGGTTTTACCGGACCCTGTTACTCCAAGGAGCGTCTGATATTTTAAACTGTCCTTCAGCCCTTTGACCAACTCATCTATCGCTTTTACCTGATCGCCCTTCGGCTCAAAGTCAGAGGTTACCTTAAATTCATCCATATCCATCCACCCGATTCTTCCCGTATATTCAATAATGCAAAACATATGTTCGATACGATTATACCCTATACTTTTGTAAATATCAATTCTATAATACCCTAAAAAGAGCTATGAAAGCAGGTTGCTTTCATAAATTCAACCCCTGGGGGTCAAAACCTCCGGGGGTTGAATGATGATCAAATTATTTATATTTCATGTCTGCCTTCGATTGATTTTGCCAGGGTCACCTCATCGGCGTATTCAAGGTCTCCCCCAACTGGCAGTCCGTGAGCGATCCTGGTGACTCTGATCCCCGAAGGTTTGACAAGCTTAGAGATGTACATGGCCGTGGCTTCCCCTTCAATAGTAGGATTGGTGGCCAGAATCAATTCTTTGACATCTTCCTTCTGAAGCCTTATGATCAGTTCTTTGATCCTTACATCATTGGGTCCGATTCCATCCATGGGGGAAATCGCGCCCTGGAGCACGTGGTAAAGACCTTTATAGTCTCTTGTTTTCTCGATGGCGATAATGTCCTTAGCTTCCTGTACCGCACAAAGGATGCTCCTGTCTCTTTTCTGGTCGGTGCAAATGTGGCAGGGATCCTCATCTGCAATATTGAAGCAAATTGAGCAGTACCTGATTTTATCCTTTGCCTCTATGATGGCATGAGCCAGTGCAGAAGACTCTTCCTTGGACACCTTCAGAAGGTGCATAGCCAGGCGTTGCGCCGTCTTATTGCCTATCCCGGGTAATTTTGCCAGCTCATTGATAAGCCTGGACAATGAAGCTGAGTAATAATCCATTGCTTAGAACATTCCTGGCATATTCATTCCGCCAGTTACTTTTGCCATTTCTCCTGAAACCATTTCTTCTGCTTTTCTCAAGGCTTCGTTTACAGCTGCAAGGACCATATCCTCAAGCATTTCCACATCCTCCGGATCCACTGCTTCCGGTTTGATTTTGATGGAAACCAGTTCTTTTTTTCCTGTTGCTACAACCGTGACTGCTCCGCCGCCGGAAGTTGCTTCAACTTCTCTTTCCTGGACTTCTTCCTGTACCTTTGCCATATCCTGCTGCATTTTTTGTACCTGTTTCATCATGTTGTTCATGTTTCCCATACCGCCACCCGCACCCGGGAATTTATGTTTTGCCATTTTGTATATCCTCCTTGTTATTTTATTCTATTTAATAAAGTCAACCTTGTCCTCTCCGAAAATCTCCAGAGGCAATGTTTTCATAAAAAACTCGCTGTCGTTTTCCCGGAGCTTTACATCAAAGCCCGCGTCATCTCCAAAAAGCTTCCTGACGATTTTTGTGATTTGTTCTTTCTCCTTTAATATAGCATCATAATGGAACTTATTGGCCTCATCGTAGTAGAGAAGGATCTTCTTATTCTCAATTTTAGCTTTCCCTGGACCCAAAGACATTCCCAATAAAGGTTTTTCCTTGCTGATCTCTTTTACCGCCTGATTCCAGCTGAAAGGTTTGCCTGCTTCTGCTGTATCTTCTTTAACTGCTGCCTTTTCTGGAGGAGCGGAAGGTTTTTGAGAGGTTTGCAGGATTTGGGCTCTTTCCAGAGCAGGTTCCTTTTTAACGGCTTGGTAACTCCCTCTTTCTTCCCTGACACCGGCTGCCGCTTTTTCCGGCTTCGTCCAGGTGCAAAGCTTAATCAGGGTGACCTCCATGAGGATTTTGGGCAAGGATGAGAACTTGATTTTGTTTTCCCTGTCAGCCAGGATCTCAATATATTCACTGATTTTTTCAAGATCATCCAGCTGGACTTTCTTCAGGATTTCAGATTCTTCATCTCTGATCTCCACCATCAGGTCAGCATTACCTGTTATTTTATAAATCAGGATATCCCTTAAGGCCAATGCCAGCTGATCGATCAGCTGAGTCATTTCCTTACCCATGTTGTAGGCTATATCCAGGTTAACCAGCGCTTTTTTCACATCCCAGTCAAGAATGGCCTCAATGATGGAATAGACGATCTGATTGTCAGTGATCCCAAGGATGGTTTTCACTTCTTCGTACTCTATGATATTGTCTCTGCTGATGGACATACACTGGTCGAGGATGCTTAAGGCATCCCTCATGGCTCCATCCGCGTTTTTCGCGATCAGCTTGACTGCAGCGTCCTCAATTTCAACATCGATATCCTTACATACATAAAGCAACTGCTTGATAATATCCTCTGCACTGATCCTTTTAAAATTGAATCGCTGACATCTTGAAAGGATCGTCGCTGGCAATTTATTGGGTTCAGTGGTGGCGAGTATGAATATGGCATGAGAAGGCGGTTCCTCTAGTGTCTTAAGTAGGGCATTAAAAGCCTCCATGGTGAGCATATGCACCTCATCGATGATGTATACCTTATACTTGCCCATAGAAGGCAGATATTTCACTTTATCCCTGAGCTCCCTGATTTCATCGACGCCTCGATTTGAAGCCGCATCGATTTCTATGATATCCATAACGCTATTGGATTCCAGATTGATGCAGGATTCACAGGTATTGCAGGGTTCCCCCTGGGAATTGTTTTCACAGTTCACAGCCCGGGCAAAAATTTTCGCTGCGGATGTTTTTCCTGTTCCCCTGGTGCCGCTGAAGAGATAAGCATGGGCTATTTTATCCATTATGATCTGGTTTTTAAGTATTGTGACGATGTTTTCCTGACCGATCATTTCTCTGAATTCTTTTGGTCTGTATCTGCGATATAATGCGACATATTCCATAAAACCGCTCCCGAATTTAATATTGTATTTATTATACCATACAACTACAGCATCTCCGATGCAAAGCTAGTGGAACTTTCTTACAATCACAGCATCTACGATGCTATTCTTGTATTCCGGGAAAGTTTGGACCCCAGCAAGCTAGTCGAACTTTCCTACAATCACAGCATCTACGATGCTATTCTTGTATTCCGGGAAAGTTTGGACCCCAGCAAGCTAGTCGAACTTTCCCGGAATAAAAAAAGAACTCCTCAAAGTCCTTGAATTCCTAAAAAATGTCGTGCACCCAACTTCGAATACAGCCATCAAGCGTTACCAGATCAGCCAGCTCAAATCAGGTAGACCCGCGGCACATAGAAATCCCAGCTTACCGCTGCTTCCTTCCGGACCTGACGGGGTTCACAAGTATCTATTGCACAGGGCCCGACTCTCAACACCACTTTATCTGGGCAGACCTTAACAGCTGCAGCCTAGGTCGGGAATTCAACCCTGCTACAGCGGATTGCAGGTACAGGGCACCGCTAGTTCCCCGTCTAGCACGACAAAAGTTTATGTTATCCTTATCGGATCACAAGCGATTCAACGATTACACTACTGTGTAATCTACATTAGAATTGTACCATATAAATATCAAAAAGCAAGAATTTTTAGAAGCTTTTAGAAAATTAAAAATTGTAAATTAATCCATCATTATGTTATATTTGACCTATATTACAATAACCTGTTTAAAGGGGGTATATCATGAAGAAAAAATTAATTGCGGCCACAGGCGCTTTTGCCTTGCTTCTGCTTTTATTCCAGCCGGCTATGGCCAGCATCAGCGGTGCTCTGGGTAGCGATGAGAATCAGGAAAATCTTCTCACAACCGATGCTGTTTTGGTTGCAGATGCCGATGGCGAGGACAAACTGGCTGATGACCCGAAGGAAGAAGAAGACGTTTTGGAAGACACCAATGGAGACCAGATTCCGGATGTGGTGGAAGGCCTGGACGCAGCCACCGTCGCTTCTCTTAGAGAAATGAAATTGGGCTATGGACAGATCGCTCAGATTTTCAGTCTCGCTGAAAAATACGGAATTGCCTTTGACGATCCTATTGATTCTGAAGATACTAACGAGGATTACGATGACTTCCAGGATATTGTTGACCTCTTTACGAAACACGACGACATAAACGGCGGTTACGGCCAGGCTAAGAAAGCCCTAGAAGATAAAGCTGCCACCACTGAGACACTCACCGACGAGCAGGGAACAGATGAAGAGACTTCTGACATTGCAAGCCCAGAAAAAGTTAACAAGGGACAAACGATGAAAGCCGCAAAAGCTCAAATCAAGGCTGCAAAAGTAAAAAAATAAATAGCCTTAAGCAAAGTACACTTACCAAATCAGCCGAGGAATCGGCTGATTTTTTGCATATAGGGAGTTTTTTTACTTGAACTTTGAGCAAAAGACCATTATTATTAGGTGATACTGTGAAACAAATTTCATTTGGAGGATAACATCTTGAAAAGAATAAGCATATTAGGTTCTACCGGCTCTGTGGGAACCCAGGCCCTGCGGGTCATCGAAGCAAATACGGACAAAATCAGGGTAACAGCATTATCAGCCGGAAATAACATTGACCTTCTTGAAAAACAGATAAAGACCTTTGATCCCGAGGTCGTATGTGTCCTGAACATCGAAAAGGCAGCTGAACTTCGCTCCAGACTCGGAGGAAAGATCCCGGTGCTCTCAGGCCTTGAAGGACTTATTGAAGCCGCTTCCCATGAAAATACTGACCTGGTTCTTACCGCAGTTCCCGGGATGATCGGGCTTCTACCCACCCTGGCAGCCATTGATAATGGAATCGATATCGCACTGGCCAATAAGGAAACCCTGGTTGCAGGAGGCGAACTTGTCATGAAAAAAGCCGCAGAGAAAAATGTGAACATCTATCCCGTGGACAGCGAACATAGCGCGATTTTCCAGTGCATGATGGGAAATTCCTATAAAAGCATCCACAAGATCATCCTTACCGCGTCAGGTGGTCCCTTCATAGGTTGTTCCTATGAGGAGCTTAAAAATGTGACCGTCGAAAAAGCCCTTAAGCACCCCAACTGGTCAATGGGAAGAAAAATCACCATTGATTCCTCCACACTGATGAACAAAGGTCTTGAGGTTATCGAGGCAAGGTGGCTTTTTGATCTTGAACCTGATCAAATCGAGGTCGTGGTACACCCCCAAAGCATCATCCATTCTCTTGTTGAGTTCAACGATCATTCCACGATGGCTCAGCTGGGATACCCTGACATGAGAGTCCCCATACAGCTTGCCATGTTTTATCCGGAACGGCTGGAGAACAAGATCAAAAGCCTTAACCTGGCTGAAATCGGAGCCCTGACCTTCCACAAGCCCGATATGGATTCCTTCAAATGTCTGTCTCTCGCTTTTGACGCACTAAAAATAGGAGGCAGCATGCCTGCAGTCCTGAATGCATCCAACGAAATCATGGTTGAAAGATTCCTCAACCGAGAAATTGGTTTTCTCCAGATCCCTGAAATCATTCAGGCGGTAATGAAAAAACATAACCCCGTTTATAACTTTGACCTGGATACCCTTTTGGAAATTGACAATTGGGCTCGCAGGATCAGTCTCGAATTACAAGGATAGGAAAAATCAGCCAAACTTTCCCTGTCTGAAAGAATATAATTGACAACCCCTTTTCACATCTGTATAATTATATTTTGCACGAGAGTGTATGGAGAGATGTCCGAGCGGCCGAAGGAGCACGCCTGGAAAGCGTGTGTACGTCAAAAGCGTACCGAGGGTTCGAATCCCTCTCTCTCCGCCATTTAATGAAAACAAACGTCTGCTAAGATAGCAGGCGTTTTTTTAATGTGCTGATATAGGAGAGGGATTCGAACCCCGAGGGGGTGAGCTGCGTTAAGTCAATGTGGTAAATCCACATTGATAGCTGCGAAGTCCGAGTACTGCAGAGCAGTGCGACGGACATAGATGAGCAAGAAGTGCTCAGCTGTTCCCTCTCTCTCCGCCCTTATAAACAAGATCCGCGCCTTTGGCGCGATTCAAGTAGTGCTAAGGGGCGAACCCTCTTATTTTTTCACCAGGATCTTTTCGATTTCTGCGATGTACATGGTATGGAAATCTTTGTCAGGGTACCACTCTTCGTCCACACCTTCTACGGTGAAACATTCCGGTTGATATGCCTGGGAATACAGCTTTTTACAGATCACTGCCATATTGGCTTCTTCAAAAAAAGGTGTGTCACCTTCGTGGACCACGGTAAGTCCAGATTTACCAATTTTATCTTCATCCCTGCCAGAAACCGAACCAATATAGCCCAGCTGCTTCTTGAAGTTTTTCTCAAGAAACGATAGGGAGAATGTACTTGCGGCATCCACAAATTCTTTTGTGTATCTTTGAGGACGAATAACAATAAAAACAACATTTTTTGACCACATTACTCCAAGTCCTCCCCATGCTGCAGTCATGGTATTCACTTTCCCATCCTTCTCTGCAGTAATAAGCATCCAGTCCACCCCAATCAGCTTAAATGGATTTTCATCAAATTGCTCCGGTGTTATTTCTTTGAACTTTTTCATCTTAAACCCTCGATTCGTATTTGCATTTTTCTTCTTTACTACCTTCTATTTATATCCTGATTTTCGGAAATTATTCAATAAGTCGCCAGTCACTAGTCTCAAGTCGCTAGTATGCCAGATTTGTGCACTTCAGCACTCCTGCTTCTACAATTTACAATTTACAATTTACAATGTACAATTATTGTGGTTTTAGAACAATAATTTTGGAAGAATCTATATTCTTATTCAATTCTAAAAACTCTTTGTTTAATTTAACTACATTTTAGAAAATCGCTCTTCAATAGCATTTATCAGGGATGGGTTTTCTAAAATGAACCACCATTGTAAATTATACACTGTACATTGTACATTGAATTTGTCACCCAACCACCTAGTCACCTAACCACCCATTATATGATATAATATCCTCAGTATATTACATAGGAGATGATCGGATGCTTTATCGGAATTTTAAAAAGGATGAACTTAAAGTTTCACAGCTTGGCTTTGGCTGCATGAGACTGCCTGTAACAGATAATGACGCCTCAAAGATCGACCGGGTGGAAGCTTCAAAAATGCTGAAATACGCCATTGACAACGGAGTAAATTACATTGATACCGCATGGCCTTACCATGGTGAAAACAGCGAAACCTTTGTAGGAGACTTTCTCGAGGAATATGAGCTGAGAGACAAGGTGCTGCTGGCAACTAAACTTCCCACCTGGATGACGAAAACCTACGAGGATTTCAACAGATATCTGGAAATGCAGCTTAAAAAACTCAAGACTGATCATATCGATTTTTATCTTCTCCACTCTCTTGATAAGGAGAAATGGGAAAACCTGAACAAAATCGATATCCTTAAATTTATTGAGGAAGTAAAGAGCAGCGGCAAGGTGAAATATATTGGATTTTCCTTCCACGACGACCTTGAAACCTTCAAGAAAATTTGTGATTCCTACAGCTTTGATTTCTGCCAGATCCAGCTGAACTACATGGATGAAAATTATCAGGCAGGACTGGAGGGGCTTTCATATGCTGCCTCTAAAAATATTCCTGTCATCGTCATGGAGCC
Organism: Eubacteriaceae bacterium; assembly: GCA_013335935.1. Lineage (GTDB taxonomy): Bacteria > Bacillota > Clostridia > Eubacteriales > Alkalibacteraceae > JAAXUP01. The sequence goes on from JAAXUP010000008.1 coordinate 19,433, forward strand.
CATAAAGGGCGGAAAACTTGCTTTCAATCTTCAAAGCCAGCTGGCTGAAATCTGGGATCCTGAAGACGCAAGTCTTACTCCGGCAGAGCTTGCGTTAAAATATGTCTGGGATAAGCCTGAAGTTCTGCTGGTGTTAAGCGGCATGACCACCATGGAGCAGGTGATCGCCAATGTGGATAGTGCTTCCAGGCTGACAGCAGGCAGTCTGAGTGAAAGTGAAAAAAATCTCATAGGCAGACTTCGTGCCTATATCAAGGAAATGACGGAAATAAACTGTACTTCCTGTCAATACTGTTGCGGATGCCCAAAACAGATACCCATCTGGAGTATATTCGATATGTACAACAACGCGAAAATTTACGATGCGCTGAAGAGCTCCAAGTTCAGCTACCAATTCATCAGTCCGGACCGAAGAGCCGATCAGTGCATTCAGTGCGGAGCCTGTGAAGAAGTCTGTCCACAGAAAATCAAGATCATGGAGAATCTGGCAAAGATCCATCCACTTCTCACCTGATAAACCCATCACAAGAAAAGCTTTAGAAATTCTCTGAGAGAACGATCTCTGAAGAGATTTCTAAAGCTTTTTTTATTTTAGACCAGGAGAATCAGCACCACATAAAGCGTCACTGTCAGTGCCATGGGCACATTAATAATTAGCTCCTTCCAGGTCACTTCACTCTTAACATCCTGATAATCATTTTCCCGGATCATCTTCTTGATGAAATGCACGGTCATATAAATCCCCACAACGAGAACGATCACCGCAATAACGATCATGAGCGCCTGATCGACCAGCCCGGTTTCAGCCGGGATAATGTCGCTGCCCAAAGACAGATCAAAAATTTCAGGATAATATTTGGCAAGTATTTTAAATACGGCCAAAACAGCAAAGGAAGTGAAATTGTTAAAAAAGTGAAATAATATCCCGCCCCAGAGAGAGCCCGTTACCAGGACTATGCAGGCGATCATGATCCCAAGAGCCGTTGCGTAACCCAGCTGTCCCGGGTCAAGATGCATAAACCCAAACATGAGCCCTGTTATCACGGCGCTCTGCAATAGATTCGTATCCCGAAACCGATCCAGGATCACTCCCCTCACCAGGATCTCTTCTAAAAACACAGGTATTACCGCCACTGCGATAAAAAATATGAAGAGATCCGGAACCATTTCAAGAACCTTCATGGTTACAGCACCGGTATCCACCCCGGTAAAAATAGTAGCCAGATAATTGACCCCATATTTGATCAAAAAGCTTACAAGGAACAGCTGAAAAATCCGAAGGACGTTCTGCTTGTTCAAGCCTTTATCAAGGCGAAGGGTTCTTAAAACAGGCTGTCTGGTAATCAAAAGGTACAGCAGGCAGGGAATCAGAATGTCTGCAAGCTCGTGGTAGAGGGCGAATTCTTTGTAAAAAAACAAACTGATGATCAGACTGCCTGCTATAAAAACTGAAAACATGATCAGAAAAAGCCACATCCCGCTTTTATACGTTTTTTCTTTCAAAATATTCATAGGTTCACCATTGTAATCGAAGTTTTTTAAACATGCTGAAAATGAGGGCAGTCAGCAGTATGCTTACAACAAGAATAAGCACCAGGAGAAATCCAATTCTGGCTGTGTTAAAAAGCAAAATGGATATGAATCCCATCAAAGCTGCAAATCCCATCCCCGCAAACATTGAAAAAACCACATTCAAATTCTGTTTTACGGCTTTTTGAGGATCATCCCACTCCAGCTTGGGTCTGTAGCCATCGATAAGTATCCCAAAGGAAATCGTGGGAAGGGATGCCACCAGTCCAACAATAAAGGACAATAACGCTGTAAATAATGACAGCTTTAAAAGAAAAATCAAAGGCACAAGAATGAATAACATGGTTATGACCTGAAGGATCAGCGGAAAGATCATCCTGCCAATAAATATTTCCGGACGCTTAGCAGGGATCATGACTGTGATCCAGCTGGATTTGCCTTCCCTTGAAAAAGTGGTGGATGCCGTTGGATTCGTTGCCCCTATCAATACGAAAAGTCCGATGAGTACCAGGGTAAAAACATTTTTGAATTCTCCATAAAGCTGGGCGATGATATTCACATCTCCTCCCCCGGAAAAGAATGGCATTAAAATAAGCAGCAGGGGTATCAGTACGACTACGCTGACGCAGTTGAACATATAAATGGGCGTTCGCATGACAAGCCTCATATCATTTTTAAATATTGCCTCCCAGGTGCTGTCGCTTTTCATTCCTTTTCTGTAGTCCACTCCAGTGGTTTTTTTCTTGGCATCATTTTTATTGAAATAGCCTTTTATGTAGATGCTTTTTCCTGTGAAGATCGCTCCAGCGAAAAAAACAGCGGAAGCCGCTATAAATAGTATCATTGAAAATACCGCGCTGATATTTTCCTGATAAAGCGCTTTGCTCATCCATATGGCAGGAGGGTATGATCTCCCCAGCACATTTACAAGACTATTGGGATTTCTTAATAAGGCCGCAAGGTATTCGCCTTCACTACCAGGGGTCATGGAAGATGTTGCCTGATTGATCAAAAGCTGCACCCCTAAAATTACTCCCAGCATGAGAAAAAGACTGATTGTTCGGATCAAATCTTTTTTGCCGCTGATGTTGATAAATTTCATAATGGACATCACTACTATGGCCGCGATAGATAGGGGAATCACAGGCACCAGGAGCATTCCTATGATAAAATTAATGGTATAAAGCAATCCACCCATGTCCGCATACGCGGTAACAAAAACAGGGGCAAGGAAAGGGATGACGATCAGATACTCATATATGATCATATTGATAAACTTAGCCGTTATGATACTTTCTTCCTTTAAAGGAAGATATAATAGCTGTTCCATATCTTTGGAAAAATAAAAGGTGGACATCACGTAGATAAGTCCGAAAAATAATACCATCAGGGCGACTCCTGAGAAGGTCATTGCGAAAATAGCCCCCTCTTGTCCAAGCAAAAACAGTTGCATATAAACACTGTCAAGAATGCTTATATAAAGGTAGTAGGCAGGCAGCAAGGACACAACAGCCAGAACAATAAGAACTGGCATCAGCATTTTTTTTCGATTTGTCTTAAACTGGTATAACGTCTGAGAAAATCCGAAGTTGGCATTTAACAGAACCTTTGTGAGCATCATGATTTCTTTCATCGTTCAGTCAGCTCCAAAAATATATTTTCAAGACTCTCATGGCTGTTCACATCGCCCTTGAGTTCCTCCATAGTTCCTTGCGCAATTATTTTGCCATTATCGATAATGGCTACTCTGTCACAGATTTTTTCAGCAACCTCAAGTACATGGGTGGAAAAGAATACACATTTCCCCTGATCACACCTTTCTCTCATGACTTCCTTCAAATTGAAAGCCGATTTGGGATCAAGACCAACGAGAGGTTCATCCAGGATGAATACCTGAGGATCGTGAAGCAATGCCCCTGTGAGTACAATTTTTTGTCTCATTCCATGAGAGTAGCTGCTGATAGGATCGTTTACCGCTTTTTTCATATCAAAAAGGTCAAGGTACCTTTCCATTGCCTGGGTTCGGTCCTCTTTTGACACACTATAAACATCCGCCATAAAGTTCAGGTATTCGATTCCTTTCAGTTTTTCAAAAACTTCCGGATTATCCGGGACATAACTCATCTGCATTTTAGCTTTGATAGGATCCACCGAATTATTGATCCCATTTATTCGTATGCTGCCGCTGTCCGCCTTAAGCAGTCCAACGATCATTTTTATGGTTGTCGTCTTTCCGGCACCATTAGGTCCCAGAAAACCAAAGATTTCACCCGCATTTACTTCTAAAGAAATGCCGTCTACAGCATTTGTCTTTCCATTATCATAAGACTTTGATACATTCTCCAATTTAAGCACTATTTTGCCTCCTCAAGCTTTTCTGTCTTCTCTACATTCGTTTCAAAATCTGCCAGAAACCCGTCAAAATCGTTGGGAGACAGCAGCACCATAGTTTCTTCGGTCTCAAGTACAAGAGCCTTGGTTCCTGAACATAAAAGCAGCGCATCCATTCCGTTTTTAAGCTTGAACCTTCCTTCTTTATAGCTGCCCATACTTGTCCCAAATTTTCTGACAGTGGGAGTATAGGCGTCGTTCACTTTCCAGTCAATGACATATGATTTTGTAATTTCTTCAGCGGAAAGGTCGATTTTCTTTAAACCCGTAATAAAAGTCGCTTCTACCCTGCCGCCTTCAATGCTGATTTTATTGTAGTATCTCATCCCACCAAACATGGATCCGATCAGAACCGCTACAAACACCAGGATGATTATATCAAAAAGATCTTTTCTGTTCTTCTCTGCTTTCTTTAAATAAGTAAAAAGCTTTACTCCAAAGGTTAGTGCGATGACTCCAAAAATTGCTATTGGAATATATTGCGAACCCGACGAAACGGTTACCTGATACATGGGGACCTCCAAAATTTTTATTGATAAATTTATAACAATATTGTATAGTAGAACTATTACATTTTCACCGGTCATTTGACCACACTCCTATTCTATTGTTTTCAGCGTTAAAAATCAATCATGTTTGGAATAAACCTTGATAATCTCTCTGAAATAAATTAGAATAAAACAAATACAATAAACAATTATTTGTTCCCGGGTGGTTGACACTGTTCCCGGAATAGTTTAATAAAAAAGGAGGATTTACAATGGACAAAAGAGTATATAACTTTTCTGCAGGACCCTCCGTTCTGCCAGAGGAAGTTTTGATTGAAGCATCCAAAGAAATGCTTAATTATAAGGGCTGCGGCATGTCGGTCATGGAAATGAGCCACCGGTCAAAAGAGTTTATGGGCATCAATTCCCAGGCGGAGCAGCTTTTAAGAGAACTGATGGATATCCCTGATAATTATAAGGTATTGTTCCTTCAGGGAGGAGCATCTACACAATTTGCAATGGTTCCTTTAAATTTATTTACGAACTCCAAAAAGGCTGATTTCATTGATTCAGGCGCATGGTCTGCAAAAGCCATAAAGGAAGCAAAGAAATACGGCACAGCAAATGTTCTGGCCTCTTCAAAGGAATCCACCTATTCTTACATCCCGAAAGTAGCTCCTGAAAATTTTTCAAAGGACGCCGATTATTTTCACATAACAACAAACAACACGATCTACGGCACAAGATTCACACCGGATAATATACCTGACACAGGAGATGTTCCTCTTGTGGCAGATATGTCCTCCAACATCCTTTCCGAGGTATATGATGTATCCAAATTCGGACTGATCTATGCAGGGGCACAGAAAAATATGGGACCTGCAGGAGTCACGGTAGTTATTATTCGGGAAGATCTCATGGGGCATGCCATGGACATCGCACCTACTATGCTGGATTACAAAATCCACGCCGACTCCGACTCCCTTTATAACACCCCCCCATGCTTTTCAATCTATGTTTGTTCTCTCGTTTTCAAATGGCTTAAAGATAAAGGCGGGGTTGCCGCTATGGAGAAAATCAACCGAGAAAAGGCGCATATCCTCTACGACTTCCTGGATAACTCAACGATGTTCCGAGGCACTGTCGCGGCAGAAGACCGGTCACTGATGAACATTCCTTTCGTAACAGGCAATGACGAGCTGGATGCCGCATTTATTAAGGAAGCCACCACAAAGGGCTTCGTCAACCTTAAAGGACACCGTTCCGTTGGGGGAATGAGAGCAAGCATCTATAACGCAATGCCTGTCGAAGGCGTAAAAGCCTTAGTAGCGCTAATGGGCGAATTCGAAACAAAACACAGATAATGGAGGCTAACTATGTTTAAGATAAAAACACTGAATAATATATCACAAGATGGTCTAAACCTTCTTGGTGACCGATATGTGATCACCGATGAAGAACAGGTAGACGGAATACTGCTTAGAAGCTTTAAAATGCATGACATGGTGCTTCCTGAAAGTGTCAAAATCGTTGGCCGTGCCGGAGCAGGGGTAAACAACATCCCTATAGAGGAATACGCCGCAAAAGGTGTCGTGGTTGTCAATACACCAGGCGCCAATGCAAATGCCGTAAAAGAGCTGGTTGTTCTGGGACTTCTTCTTTCATCAAGAAGAGTCGTGGAGGGGATCAACTGGGCACAGTCTGTAAAAGGCGAAAAGGAAGTCACGAAGCTTATCGAAAAAGAAAAATCAAAATTTGCCGGCCAGGAGCTTACAGGTAAAAAAATCGGAGTCATCGGCCTTGGGGCTATCGGTGTAATGGTTTCGAATATCGCCCTTTCACTGGGAATGGAAGTTTACGGCTACGACCCGTTCATATCTGTGGAATCCGCCTGGGGACTCAGCTGTGACGTTAAAAGAGCCCTGAACCTGGATGAAATCGTGCGTGACTGCGATTATATTACCCTTCACGTGCCATTGATCGACCAGACCAAAAATATGATGAATGCTGAAAGACTAAAGAATGCCAAGCCCGGACTTAAGCTTTTAAACTTTGCCCGAGGCGCATTGGTTAGCAATGCCGACATTAAGGAAGCCATTAAAAACGGCAATGTCTCCTGTTATGTCACCGATTTTCCTGACGAAGAGCTCCTCAACATGGAGGGCGTAATTTCCATCCCCCATCTTGGCGCATCAACCTTCGAGTCAGAGGAAAACTGTGCAAAAATGGCAGTCCATGAAATCAAGGAATACCTGGAAAATGGAAATATCATCAATTCCGTAAACTATCCTGACTGCTATATGGGCGGATGTTCCACCATCGCAAGGCTGGCAATCAATCATACCAATGTACCTAACATGGTGGGACAGATCACCGGAGTCCTTGCTGCAGAAAACATCAATATCGCAGACATGCTTAATAAATCAAAAGGCAGCTATGCCTATACCCTTATTGATATCGACTCTCCAACGAATGACAGCATATCAGAGAAGCTATCAGGGATTTCCGGAGTGCTGAAAGTCAGGATCATAAAAAATAAATAATACCCCAAGGAGAATTCTATGGCAATCATAAGAGAATTTAGTGCCGTAAGACCCGACTTAACCTATATCGACAGAGTTGCAGCCCTTCCCTATGACGTATACAGTTCTCAGGAAGCGAGAGAGGCAGTAAAGGATAATCCCTATTCCTTTCTCCACATTGACAGAGCGGAAATAGATCTGCCCATAGGAACAGATATTTACAGCAAGGAGGTCTATCTGAAAGCGCGAAGCACAATGGATGACTTTATCTCCAAAAGCGTGTTTATCCAGGATACCCAACCCAGCCTGTATATTTACAGACTTACCATGAACGGCCGGGCTCAGACAGGCCTTGTCTGCTGTAGCTCCATTGACGACTATCTGAATGGAACCATAAAAAAACATGAACTAACAAGGGAAGATAAGGAACAGGACCGTATCAATCATGTGGATCACTGTGACGCAAATACAGGCCCCATTTTCCTGGCTTATCATTCCCATGATCTCATCAACAAAATCATTGATTCCTGGACTGAAAGCAATGACAAAACCTATGATTTTGTCAGCGATGACGAGATCAGGCACGAGGTGTGGATGATTGACAATCATGAGATCCTCTTGATTCTAAAAGAGTTATTCATGAATGTTGAATCTACTTATATTGCTGACGGCCACCACCGTGCGGCATCCGCTGTAAAAGTCGGCTTAAAGAGAAGAGAAGAATATCCCGACTATACGGGAGAAGAGGAATTCAATTTCTTTTTAAGTGTGCTTTTCCCTCATGACCAGCTATACATCATGGACTACAACCGGGTGGTAAAGGACACCAACGGTCTGAGCACGGAGGAGCTGATTGCCGCTCTCAGGGAAAACTTCACCCTTGAGCTTAAGGGCAAAGATGCTTATAAACCGTCTGCTAAAGGCGAAATTGGAATGTACCTCCAGGGAATCTGGTACAAGCTTGCAGCAAATTCCAGTCTCCTTGATGTGGATGATCCCGTTGCAGGTCTCGATGTCTCTATACTTCAGGAATACGTACTAAAACCGATCCTTGGTATCAAGGATATCCGAACGGATAAACGGATAGATTTTGTCGGGGGAATACGAGGTCTTACCGAACTTGAGAGAAGATGCTCACTGGATATGACCTTGGCTTTCGCCATGTACCCTACCTCGATACAGGAACTGATGAAAATCTCCGACGCAGGCCTTTTGATGCCGCCGAAATCTACCTGGTTCGAACCAAAGCTGAGAAGCGGAATATTCATACATAAACTTAAATAATAAGAGAAGACCATCAGGGATCCCTGATGGTCTTGTTATATCTCTGGTCGCTGGTCGTCCGCCTTCTTTCCTGAAAAAACTTATTCAGGAGCTCAGCGCATTCCTCTTCCATTATGTTTTCGTATACTTCTATATTTCTCAGAAGGTCTTTTTTCCCGGAATACCGGACAAGGTCCAGACCTCCCTTTAGGCTGTCCCCTGATCCGAAGATAAGTCTTCCTATCCGGGCGTTGATCAAAGCGCCTAAGCACATGATACAGGGCTCCAGGGTAACATACAGATCACACTCGTTAAGTCTCCAGTTCCCCAGCACTCTTGTAGCAGCTTTGATAGCCAGTAGTTCTGCATGAGCTGTTGGATCCTGATCCCTCTCGATTCGATTCCCTGTTGATGCAATTATCCTGCCTTTATAGGTTACAACCGCACCAACCGGAATCTCTCCCAGTTGATAGGCTGTCAATGCTTCCTGGTACGCTTCATTCATGTATTTCCGCATCATTGATCCATACCTTAATTTTATTTGATGTAGCTGCTCCATTTATCATTGAGTCCAGGATCTTTGACGGTTTCCATGATGTAGTCTGCATATTCCTTGCTTGATGCTCCGTCGGTTCTGCCGGTTATGTTCAACTTTTTCTCATAAAGGCCACAAACATCCAGGGCTTTGGAAAGTGCTTCTGCTTTGTCGATTTTCCCTAAATGTTCCAGAAGCATAACGGCAGCACGCATAATACTGCTGGGATCCGCGTACTCTCCTCTTCCCTCAGAAACCATTCTTGGTGCAGAACCATGGATCGCTTCAAACATGGCATATCTTTTTCCGATGTTCGCACTGCCTGCTGTGCCGACTCCTCCTTGAAACTCTGCTGCTTCGTCCGTCAGGATATCACCGTAAAGATTTGGAAGAACCATGACTTTAAAATCAGTTCTCCTTTTTTCATCGATGAGCTTTGCTGTCATGATATCAATATACCAATCATCCCACTGAACTTCAGGATACTCTTTAGCTACTTCTCTGGCGATGGCCAGGAACTTGCCATCTGTGGTTTTGATGACATTAGCTTTTGTGATCACTGTTACCTTGTTCTTGCCTGACTTTCGCGCGTAGTCAAAAGCGGCTTTTATGATCCGGTGTGAGCCTTCATAAGTGGCTACTGTAAAATCGACGGCCAAATCATCATTCACATGGATCCCTTTACTGCCCAGGGCATATGCTCCTTCTGTGTTTTCCCTGTAGAACATCCAGTCGATACCTGACTCAGGCACCTTCACCGGTCTGACATTGGCAAACAAATCCAGTTCTTTTCTCATGGCCACATTGGCGCTTTCAATATTCGGCCAGGGATCTCCCGCTCTGGGTGTAGTTGTAGGCCCCTTTAGAATAATCGGGCATTTTTTAATTTCTTCAAGAACATCAGAAGGGATGGCTGTATTTTGTGCCGCTCTGTTTTCTATGGTAAGTCCATCAATGACTTTAAACTCAATTTTTCCTGTCTGTACTTCGTTGTCCAGTAAAAATTCAAGAACTCTGTGAGCCTGTTCCGTTATGTAAGGTCCGATCCCATCTCCGCCAACGACCCCTATTGTAATTTTACCAAGTGAATTGTAGTCGATGAACTCTTTCTCTTCGTTCATTTTTTCAATTCGCTTCAGCTGTTCCTCGATCAGTTTTCCAAAATGTTCTTTTGCAAATTCTATTCTATCCAAAATCAACCCTCCATATTAAAAATTTAAAGTGAAAATTATTATATATTATAACGCAGAATAATTCAAGTTCACTGAAATGTCTATTTTCTAGCCTTTTTCAGCATTTTTCTTGCCCACCCAATCATTCCGATCACTGCTGCAGCAAGGATAATGACTATAGCCGCTCCCATCGCATAACCAAGATATATCGAGAATTCAAGCCCATAGCCTTTAATCGCCTTATCGATCACCTTTTGGTTTTCAGATTTATCCTGATCCGGCTGGGTGATGCCAAAGGCCAAATCTATGCTTTCCTCCTGACTGAAAGGTGGAACAGCTTCTTCCCTGGCCTGAACAGCCTGCAGGGGAGACATCCCCAAAAGCAGGGTCACTGTAAAAACGGCCAATATGAAAACTGACAGTATTTTTTTCATCAATTATTTCCTTTCAATAAAAAATCTCCATGGAAAGTCTTTCGCTTCCATGGCATAATCGATATTGATCCTGGGAGAAATGTGCACTTTAAAATCAGTAAATCCATCAACTTCAACATAAAAATCATTTTCAAGGGTTAGCCTGACGTTGTTATCTTCTTTTGAGATTCCAAGAGCCCTGCATAATTTTCCAGGCCCATTCATGAGATTCTTGATCTGATATTTTGATGCTATTTCCCGGGAAATCCCATATCTGTTCATGAAAATCTGATCTTCATAGCCTTCAAGAGGCTCGGCCGCCCGTATGAGGACTGCACAGCCTTCTCCGGCTTTCTCTGTCACAATATTCAGACAGTAATACATCCCATAAATCAGATAGATGTAACTGCAGCCGCCTTCTAAAAACATTACTTCAGTTCGTTTTGTTTTTTTATTGCCGTAACAATGGGCAGCCTTGTCGATTCTTCCAATGTAGGCTTCGGTTTCTGTGATTCTTACCTTTAACCCTTTAAAGACCAGCACCTTCCCCAGCAATTTTTCTGCTGCTGACAAAGTATCCTGCTGATAAAATTCTTTCCCCAGTATCATTTTCACATCCCGTTGCATCTCCGTCAGGCTGTCTGACTGTTTTCTTCTGCAGCCTTTTCGATTAATTTTCGGATCTCTGAAAGATCATTTCGATCAATGATAATTTCTCTGGTACTGTCTTTAAGTTTAACCTCGTCTTTAGTGATATCAGGCGCATTAAAAATCGTCTCATAGATCTGATTTTGGACAATACTGCTAAAATTATCTTCTCTTTCCTCAACAAGTTTAAGCTGCTTTTTGATATAGACTTCCTTTTCCTCGAGCAGGGTCATTCTTTCTTTTATGGTTTTAGAAATCTGTTCCAGATTCTGAATGGTCTGTTCAATAATTTTTTCCTTGCTGTTTACGACTTTTGCTCTTTCAAGAAGTTCTTTTTCCTTATTTAGCAGTTCATCCTGAGTGACTTTGCTGTCTTCTATGAGCTTTTCATTTACAACAGTTTCTTCCCGCTGGGCTACCTGACCATATTGATTGAAGCATTTTTTAAGATCTTCAATATCGAAGTCTATTTTAATTGGCAAAGATATTCCCTGATTTTCTTTAGCCCGCAATGTCGCATCGATCTCTCTCTCCCGGAGTGAAGCCTCCTTTAGTTCGATCGCCTTCACTTCCAATTTGCTCTCCAGATCCTTGATGACGGTTTTTTTCTCTGCAATTTTACTGTTCATTTCCATAAGCTGAACTTGAACCTGTTCATATTCGTCTTTTGCCTTATGGATAGGATTTTCTTTTTCATCAGAATGCATTTGGTTGAAAAGAAGTCCAGCCAGATTTACCAGCACGATATCAATAACAGCCACCAGAAGGTGCATGTAATAGTCCCCTGTTGATATGCCTGTGTACAGCAGGTACAGATAGGCGATCCCGTTTGCGATGAGCACGCCAACCGTCATGATGATATGCTCGAACCTGACCGCACAAAGGAGCAGAAATAGAACAATCACAAACATTTTAATGCTGACCAGATTGAAAAGCCACGGAGTGATCAGTCCTTCATAACCTTTGTACATACTAAAATATAAGCTCAGGTAAAAACTGAGCTTATATGAACCTATAAGTATAAAAATATTTACTATGAAAAGTATTATGGTTTTCATCTGATTCTTCATTGTAAGCAACCATCTCCCGAAAATAAAATGTCTTTTATAGTATAACATAAATCGAAGGGATCTACTTCTATTCTTGAAATTTTGGAGTATAATCCTTGTCAAGCTGTGACAGATAAGCGACAGCTTCCGCTGGGCTTTCCTGTTCAAGCTTAATTTTCATATTGTCCATGAGTTTTTTGACGATCATATAATCTACTTTGGAGCGATTTATGCTTCTAATATAATTATGTTCCGTTTTATGGGATTCATCCTCTTCAAGTCCTGCATCCATGTAGATTTCAGCATCATACTTCATGTTTACATGGGCAGCTTTTCCCACTTCATCGCTGAAACAGCCCGCCAATGCCCCGAAAAATGCTGGAACAAATATTTGATCCCCCGCAAAGATGGAATTCACTCTAGTGGTTTCATCGCCCTGAAGTACCTGAAGCGCCATTTGTGCCCCTTCCCCATGGGTATAGAAATATGCAAAGGCCTCTTCCGGGTTAATTTTTAAGTTGGTATACTCGCCCCTGAGCATTCTTTCCAGATTGACTGAAGTAACATCCAGTGCTGAGCCCAGGCGTATGATCCTGCACTTCGTCGTAGTATATTTGCTGTAAGCTTCGATCATAATTTCAGCATTCCTGAATATCGCTCCGGCAACCGAGTTGCTGCGATGAGCTTTTGTGGAGGATATCAATAAAAATTCCTTGATTTCTTTATCTTTTATTTCTTCAATAAATTTCAAGGTTTCCAGGAGGTCTTTCATTATCGCCTCTGCTGGCTCTGTTTCGCATTCATCCGTGCCAGAAACAGGCAGGGAATAAATAATCAGATCCGTGGTTTTATCCATCAATTTCTCCAACGCCTCAGGACTTGTCCATGTATGATGATATATTTTTGTCTTGTTTACTAAACTGTTCTCTGATTTGGCTGGTGTATCCATAATGATATCTATTCGTTTGGTTTCATTTTTGATAAATACATTTACCATATCGTCTGTGAATGCATTTCTGTTGATAAAAAGCACCTTTGAATAATTAAAAGCACTTTGATCATCCACATCGATTTTAAAACGGGACAGGATACTATCCAAAGTTTTAAATTGATTAATTGTTCCGTCGGCTTCAGCGCAGTATAATTGCTTTTTAGTATGAGAAGCCGTCCTTACGATTTTCATAAAATCCCTGCGGGACATCATGGATCCATAGGCAGCTACAATATCATAACCACCAGATGAAATGACGTATTCCAGAAAATCCGTATCACCATAAAAATCCGGACCATCTTCGCTGTTTTCTTCTGCGAGCACAAAGGTAGAAATTTCATCCATTTTCTTTCTGAATTCTTTTACTTTGACTGATTCACTTCCAAAAATTATCAGATGTTTTACTGCAGGTATCTCCAATATTTCTGGGATCACTGGTTCTGGTTCTGGTTCTGGTTCAGGTTCAGGTTCAGGTTCTGGCTCAGGCTCTGGTTCAGGTTCTGGCTCAGGCTCTGGTTCAGGTTCTGGCTCAGGCTCTGGTTCAGGCTCTGGTTCAGGCTCTGGTTCAGGCTCTGGTTCAGGCTCTGGTTCAGGCTCTGGTTCAGGCTCTGGTTCAGGCTCTGGTTCAGGCTCTGGTTCCGGTTCGGGCTCTGGTTCTTCAGGCAATTCTTCTATAAGTTTCAAATCCTCACTGCCGTACAGTTTTCTGTTTTCATCTGGAAGGTCTTTTATTTTATCAAGCATCTCTTTGGATTCTCGTGAAAGCACATTTACGATATCATCCTCTGCAATGACCGCATCCCCGGCTGTGATTGCCTCCTGGGTTTTGCTGGGTTCAGCTGACTCTTTTTTGACTGCTTTTTTCTCATAGATCAAGACTGCTCCTGCTATTGGCAGGAAGAGGATATCAAACAAAATATTAAGGTAAGTCAGCTCGTACATAAAACTGATGCCAGTAAATAAATAGTAACTTGCGACAACAATATTTGCTGTAAGAACTAAAAGAATGTATTGAAGAAATTTGAATTTTTTAGTCAGGAAAAAGATGAAAATCATCAGGACCAGACTTTTAATCGAGAGTACATAGGGCGACATTTTGTTGAAAAGCTTCATATAGTCGAATGCGGGATTTATAAAATTCATGCAGTAAAGTGCTGCAAAAAAAGACGAAGCAAACAGAAGTACAAACACCAAAAAAATCAGCTCAATTTTTATTAAACTCATCTTCTTCATGCAACACATCCCCCATATCGCTTCATCAATTTATAGTATATCTTAATTATATTTCAATCCCTGCATTTCTGCAACGATGATGACCCTTCTTTTCCAAATATAATCACTGAACAAGAATAGCGTCGACCACGGGTTATTCAAGTAGACTAGTAAAGTTTGGACCCCAGCGAGCTAGTCGAACTTTCCTAGTCTAAAAAAGATAAAATAATAAACATTAATTAATATATACCCAAAAAAAACCCTGAACATCGGTTCAGGGCTGTATGATTTATAATATTAATTTGATCTCCTTTGGATATTCCCAAAGCTGAAGTTCTTCCATTGGTAAAGTTTTCGGTTCTTTCCCACCATTAGCCATGAGTGCTCTGTAATAGATCTCAGCAAGTTCTTCAATATAATTTGCTTTCAGCAGAGCTTCTTTTGGACTCTTGTCCACCGCAACGACTCCATGACTTTCCATTAGCACGCAGTCTGCCCGTTTTACAGCATTCGCAACGCTGTCGGACAACCCGTATGTTCCAGGCCTTCCATAGGGTGCAACTGGGATAATTCCGTCTTTCAGTCCTAAAACCGCAACTTCGTAAACAATTGCAGGAATGGGCTTGTTCAGTACAGCAAAGGCTGTTGCAAAACGAGAATGGGTATGAGCGACTGCATTGACATCAGGTCTGGTTTTATAAATCGCAAGATGCATAAGTAGCTCACTTGTTGGCTTCAATTTTGTCACTGCCTCGATGACATTCGCATCCAAGTCGGTAACACAGATATCGTGATAGGTAAGCTCATCCCTGTCAACACCTGAAGGGGTAACAACCACATATCCCGTTTCCTCATCTCTGATGCTGAAATTTCCTGCCCTGTGCTTGCAAAGTCCGCATTTTTCCGCACTTTTCGCGATTTCGACTACTTGCTTTTTCAATGCCTCTAACATTAAATCCTCTCCTCTTCACTACATATTTTGTACAATAGCGGCTCATCATAATATCAGCTGCTACTGTCCTTGATCACTCTACTTATATTGTAGAGTAATTGCAGGTTTACGTCTACCCATTTGGGTAAACAGAATAAATATGAAAACGTTTAGTTAGAATTCTGTCTGGTTATTTCCTAATCTAGGTAAATAGTTAATTTGATGCTTTCATTTTTATCATTTATCTAGTAAAATGTATTTATATACATTAACCCCCCTAACCCGTTCTATTCTAACTCCCGGAAGGAAGTGTTGAATTGATAGCAGGCATGCCTTTAGTTCTTCTTAAATGCCTTTTTTATTCTGTGCTTTTTATTTATTCCATAGAGAAGCAGATAAATTACCAAAAATCCAGATCGATCAGCAGTCTGATCGATTTAGTTGTATTGTTCACATTATTCATGTTTTTGCTGTCTGGAATGCCGGAATACATCGCTTTCCCGATCATCCTTTCCGCATCGATCCTGATGATCAAAAAGGAATACAGGGTATCCGTTTTTGTATCGGCAATCACCGGCTTTATCGCCTTGTCCATAATCACCATGGCGGATTTTATCACGCTCCACCTGATGAGTAGTCTCCAGGGACTTCCACAGCTGCTGGACAAGCCTTTCGTTTCAGAAATTTCATATTTCGTGATCATGCTTGCACTGCTGGGGCTTTTAACCGACTTGATCAACCGATTTTTCCGAGACATTTACATTGACAGAGACATACACTTCAAATATGAAGCCACATTTATCTTGATGCTGTATTCGGTAATCATGCTAATAAGCTTTCTTACCATGTTATTTCATTTCCCAGAGGAAATCAGCGGAGAATACGCTACTTTTGGATTCATCTTCCTGGGCATTCTCCTCTCCGGTGTTCTAACCTTTGTCATCATGTTTAAGGAATATCTCTTCCAGAAGAAAAGCCTTGAAGAAATGAAGCGCCAGGTAGAGATCGATCCAATGACCGGCACCATGTCGAAGAATTCCGGGATAAAATACATGAAGGAACTCATGAAAAAATGTGCGGAAGACAATGTGTGCATCACCTTTGGCTTTATGGATATGGATAACCTGAAAGAAATCAACGATAAGTATGGACATCAGGAGGGCGACCGAAGTATCATCAAGACGGCTTCCATCATTAAAAACAACCTTCGTGTAAGCGACATTATCTGCCGTGTAGGCGGGGACGAATTTATTATCGCTTTTACCGGCTGCACCTATGAACAAGCACAGGACATCATTGACAGGATCAACTATTCTTTAAAAAAACTGTCCGAAACCCTTCCTTACCGAGTGACCATCAGTGTTGGCCTCTTTGAAAAGGAACCCTCCAGAAGGATGCTAATGGAGGAAATAATCCGAATAATCGATAGTGAAATGTATAAAAATAAGAACGAATTTAAAAAAAAAATATTTAGCTGACGGGAGGTGAAATAACTGAACACAAAATTAGTGATCAATCTGGCGGTTGTTGTGATATCCTATGTTCTTTATATGGTTACCAAACAATCCATTTTTACTGTGATCCTTACGGCATCATTCCTCTACTGGGTTTATACCTTTGCTATACCCCATGTGAAGGAATATAATAAAAAGCATAGAAACGACAAAAAAAAATAGTAGCCATAAACAAACCTCCCAATCAATGGGAGGTTTGTTTACTTTCCTATATTCATATTCTTCATTACATAGTATATAATGATCCCTATTGTAAATCCCACAGCCATGTTGATCAAAATAGCGCCTAAGGCCGTCGCAGCCAGAGATACGGAATTTATAATGGAGCTGTATTTTTTAAGTGATTTGTATCCTCCCAAAATCAGCTGATATCCCACAAAAAGCATCATTGCGCCGATGATTGCCATAGGAAATCTGCTGAATAGCAAAGCGATGGAGGTACCAAGAAATAATCCAAGGAGTATTTCGATAGTGCCCTCTATAATATTTGTACCGCCGGTCCTGGCACCAAAAGTATACTGGCCAGCTAATCCCCCGGCTCCATGACAAAGAGGCATACCCCCCGCAAGAGGTAATACGAGATTCATGATTCCCATATTTACAGCCAACTGCTTTTCTGTGACCTTACTGTCAGGCCAATATTCCTTCAGCAATGCGGCTGTAGCGATAACAGCATTCGTTATTGTCAGAGGAATCTGAGCGAAACCGGCTAAAACCATACTCTCCCACATATCCCTTAGTGACACTGTCTGAAGCACAGGCAAGCTGATCCCTTTATATGTTATCCCTGCCATTTCTCCCTGGGCAACCATTAAAAGAATACCCCCAAGAATCAGCACCAATGCAGCAGGAAAATATCGGCTGTCTTTCAGCAGGATGATGATAACAAATGCTACTGCACCCAGCATCCAGCTTCCCCCAATCATCTTTAACGCTTCCATAGCAAGGAGCAGTCCAAGTCCCATCTGAATTCCTTTCACTACTGATTTTGGTACCAGCAAGGCAATCTTATCCATAATCCCAGATAAATATAACAGTATCCATACCAGACCCGTCGCCACTCCTGCGGCATGAATAAGGGAAGGCTCCCACCTTTGAGCGATGGCCGTAATCGCGATCACTTTCATTGGTTCAATTGGCATTGGCAGCCTGTATACGATACCTGTTGCTATATTAGCGATACCGATCATGATCAGCAAACCTGCGGGATCCACTCCGCATATCGCAATATACCCCACAACAAGAGGAAAGAGTGTACCAAAATCCCCCATGGAACCTGCTAATTCTCTCAGATTAAATTCAAAATGTCTTTTCATTGTATTCCTCCTCTATAGATCCAGTCCACCGGGACATTTATAGATTCCTATTTATTCAATTCACTAAAAGCATATGCGCAATAGGCCCAAATATGGCACAAAAAATAATTACAACGTCCAGATCTGTTTTGACCAATATCTGGTCGTATTCTCTTTGGAAAGTTTTAACAAGCAGAATATCATAAGTGCAAAATGGAAAATAAGAACAATAATAGGCAATAACTCAACCAGATTTATCATTCTATAGGCCTCCTACCAGGATTGATGTGCATAGAATATTTTTTTTGCGATTTCTGCCGCAGCAACATATAATCCCGTCAAGGCAACAAGTGCGATCATGACCCAGACAGGGAGCGGCGTAAAGCCAAGAAAATGACTGAAGGGCAAATACGGAATCACCAGTGTTGCTATGCTGACAACAAGGGTCAGCATCCATAAGGCCTTCCCTGGACGGCTTCGGAAAAATGGCCGGCGGGTTCGCACCACCAGTGCGATCACCAGCTCCGTGAGTAAGGACTCAATGAACCAACCTGTCTGGAACTGCTGCTCCGTAGCGTGTACCACAAACAGAAGAATTCCGAATGTTGCATAGTCGAAGACAGAACTCACCAATCCAAAAACGATCATAAAATTCCGGATAAAATGGATATTCCACCGGTGAGGCTTCTCCACCAGATCATTATCAACATTATCTCCAGGGATTCCCATCGCCGGGAAATCAGAAAGGAAATTGTTTAGTAAAATCTGTTTGGCTAAAAGCGGCAGGAAGGGCAGAAAAATCGATGCCCCAGCCATGCTGAGCATATTGCCGAAATTGGCGCTGGTCGTCGTAAAGATATATTTAAGGGTATTTGCAAAAGTTCGCCGACCTTCCTTGATTCCAGCTAACAGCACATCCAGATCGTGGCGAAGCAACACAAAATCGGCAGCCTCCTTTGCCACATCCACCGCCTGATCCACCGAGATCCCAACGTCAGCTGCATGCAGGGCAGGGGCATCGTTTATACCGTCACCCATATACCCCACAACATGCCCCATTTTCCGAAGCGCCAGGATAATATGTTCCTTCTGGTTTGGGTCCACCTCTGCAAAGATCGTAGTGCGCTCGGCAATATTCCAAAGAGCTTCATCATTCAGATCTCTCAGCTGACTGGCCGTGATGATGCTGTCAACCGGCAGGCCTACAGCCTCAGCAACATGTCTGGCTACCAGACGGTTATCACCAGTTATGATTTTCACCTGTACTCCGAGTTTCGTGAGTGCTTCCAGGGTGATCTTCACATCGGTTTTGGGCGGATCAAAAAACAATAGAAACCCGGCAAAAATCATCTCACACTCATCTGAATCTACGGTGTAAGCATTCTTTCGGGGCACATCTTTCACCGCAATGCCAAGTACGCGGTAACCCTGAGCGCTCCATTCTGCGTATTTAAGGTTTATGGCAGTTTTGTATTCCTGATTGAAGGGTACTGCTTCTTTTCCACTGCGCACAAATGCACAAATCGCAAGGATCTTATCCAGTGCTCCTTTGGTGATGAGCAAAGGCTTTATTTCCGTCCCCGGATCAGCATCCACAACTACACTCAGGCGCTTGCGGATGAAGTCATAGGGAATCTCCTCGAGCTTGTCCATCCCACTGGTGTCAAGGTGTTGATGAACAAGGATTGCTTCGTCAAGAGGATTAGCAATCCCTGTTTGGAAGGCTGCATTGAGGTATGCCAAACGCATCACTTCATCCGACGAGGAGCCATTGACATCAAGAGCGCCATCCAGATGAACCACACCCTCGGTTAGGGTACCCGTCTTGTCTGTACATAATATATCCATACTTCCTAAATTTTCTATCGCATTAAGCCGGCGAACAATTACTCCACTTTTAGCCATGGTTTCTGCACCTTTTGAAAGGTTGATGCTGATGATCGCCGGTAAGAGCTCAGGGGCAATTCCCACAGCAAGAGCGATTGCAAACAGAAGTGAATCGATTGGAGGTTTGGCAAGAAAAATATTGATTGCCAGTACAGCCAGTACCAGAGCGGTCATAATTTGCGCAAGCAAGTTCCCGAATCGCTGAATACCACGTTCAAACTCGGTCTCCGGCGGTCTTAGTGTCAGCCGCTCAGCGATTTCGCCAAACTCCGTGTTTGCGCCAGTTTTAGTGATGAGTACTTTCGCTGTACCGCTTCGGGCACTTGTCCCCATGAACACCATGTTAATGCGGGCGGGCAAAACCGTATCTTTTTCAACGGCGCCAACCTTTTTTTCCACCGGAAAGGTTTCCCCGGTGAGTACAGCCTGATTGACGAAGAAGTCCCTAACCTCAAGTACGATCCCGTCTGCTGGTATTAAGCTCCCAGCAGAAAGCAATATCATATCCCCTGGTACAATTTCTTCCGCAGGAAGAATCTGCGGCTTTCCATCCCTTACTACAGTAGACTTAATCGCTACCTGAGCTCGCAGTTTTTCTACAGACTGGCTCGCCCGATATTCCTGCACAAAGCTTAACATTGCGCTTGCAATGACAATGATCACCACAATTACCGCATCGGTCCACTCACCCGCAATCGCAGACACAATAGCAGCAAAAATAAGGATAAGAACTAACGGACTGGTGAACTGGGTAAGAAGCGACTTTAAAACGGTATCATGCCGGTGTGGTGTCAGAACGTTTGCCCCGATTTGATGAAAACGTTTCTTGGCTTCAGTCGTTCTCAGACCATCTGGAGTACTGCCTGTTTGAGTAAGGAGGTCTGAGGTTGAGAGGCTCCAATAAGGTTTTTTGATTTTTTTGCTCATAAAATCCTCTCCTTTCACAAATCTGACCATTTGAAACAAATCAATTTTAACTTACTTGCAATTACTATCAGTATGTGTACTTAAAGATAATAATTCCCTTTAACAAGGTACTTAAACAGTTGATACTAGTGCAAAGATAGGTCCTCAGCAAGCTAAGGCGATCTTTCCCACTCTACAAAAAAATCAAGAACTTCAGATAAATCTGAACCCCTTGATATGCATAGCGATTTATTTGTTGCTTAGTATTTCAATATCTTTAATTACTATTGATATGGTCCCATTGATATTATTAACAAATTCAACGATGCTGTCATCCGCTAAAAAGCTTGTTGGTATGCTTATTTCTATCCCTGAATCAGTAACAAGTTTATGTTTCTTCATTATTCTCTTTTCGGCATTGGGACTAATTTTGATTTTTCCCTCATAAATTCCGGCCTTCGCTATTTCCTGTTTGAAAATATTTCTCCCATTTTCATCATCAAATGTAGCATCCGCAATCTTTTCTAAATTAATTTCATTTGTCATGGCATAGCCATCCGACACCACTTTTTTGAAGGTGTTTAATTTGCTTACATCGTTATCGTACTCGGTTTGGATAACCCTTTTACCCGCTTTCTCGACGATATCCACAACAGTTTTATCCGAAAATGCGCTATCTGTATTTAAAATGAATTTTGTTAAATAATACTCTTTAACTCCATTGACTTCATACTTTTTTTCTTTAACTTTGATACTATCGTCTGATAATTTAATCAGTGCAAATTCATCTAATTTTTGTGTTTCTAAAGGCAATGCACAAATCTGATTAACAATAGTATTTCTGATCCCATCATTTGATTCGACAAAATGGATAAAACTATTCTTATAGTTGAGCTTTAACAGACCTAAATACATTTCATTATCACACATGAAATCAACGATTATCAGGTCACCGGAAGGAACTGTTGTACCTTGATTGATAATGTCCATATATAGGCCGGCTATTTTTTTACTTGTTATAAGAAATGAGTCGTCCTGCTTAAACGATTTTACTATCGATAAAAATTCATTATTATGATCATCTTTGAACTTTGTATTCTTTACATCAATGTCAGAAAAACATTTCTGCAGGTGTTTGGAAATATACTCATCGATCTCAGAAGTCAGCACCATCGCTTTATCAGACACGATTGATAAGCCCCCTGAATTATCGATGATCTGCAATATTGCTCTATTTATCCTAATCTCATTATTCACTTTATCACTCCTAATAATTTGTAGTTTAACAACAAAAAAAAGACCATCGCGGTCTTGTACAATAAATGGCAAAAAAAATGGTGCGCTCGAGATGATTCGAACATCCGACGCATGGTTTAGGAAACCAATGCTCTATCCCCTGAGCTACGAGCGCATATTGTGAACATTATATATATTAACACAGAAGCCACAAGTATTGCAAGAAAGATTGCAATACTTGTGGCAATTTGGCAATTTCATTTCAGAGCAAAGAATTCCTCAACGGTCAGACCGCTGTCAAAAATTTCTTTCGCAAGTTCATAACCTACATATCTAAGGTGCCAGGGCTCGTAGGCATAACCCACCACATCTTCTTTCCCTTCAGGGTATCTGATGATAAAACCGTAGGTGTAGGCATTCTCTTTTACCCACAGTCCTTCTTTTGTCTCTCCGAAGTCTACCGTCAGTTCATCTCCTGCAGAGGAGCTAGTGATGTCAATGGCCAGCCCGGTCTGGTGTTCGCTTTTTCCAGCCTCAGCGCTGTATTTCGACGCATATTCCTGCCCTTTCGTGCTTACATTTCCATTATAGAGCGCATTCTGGGTACTATATGATCGGTAGCCAGATCTTGCCTTTAACGTAACGCCTTGAATTTTGGCAGTCTCAAACAGTGCGGACAAACTGTCAGCTGCCACTTTTCTGAGCTGGTTAATTTCTGGATTTGCCAGGACGGTAGGCACCGTTAATTTGACCAAGTCAGAAGGAACATAGTCTTTCGGCAGGGAACGTTCCTTATTGACGATGGCATCGATGTCCCCATAGTCTGTGATGATTCCATCTGCACCAATCGTTTTATCCGGCGATTTTAGCACGATGTATTCAAATATTTTGGACTTCTCTTCAACACTCACGGTTATGGTAATCTTCTGGCCGCTGATTGCCGTTGCATCTACGATAAACTCTGAACCGTCTAATTTAATCGGGGCTTCACTATCGATTTTTATACTGACATCCTTTGAGACGGTACTGGCTTTTTTCCCTTCCTCATCCGTATATTCCACTTCCGTAGTGATGATCACCTTTTGGCCTGGAACAACATATTCACTTTCCGTATTGTCCTTGAATTCGATTCCGGTTATTTTGAGTTCTCCGTACAATTTGATTCCATTGATTGTCGTCACTTTCTCCGTTTTGCATGCGGTCAGCAAAACTGACAGCATCAGCAGTATGGAAAATATTAAGAAAATGGATCTTTTCATTTTGTGCACCTCCAAGGTGTATATCCCTTCCGTTCAAATCTCAATCAGATGGAAGCTAAAGCATTGTCCAGGTCAGCGATAAGGTCATCAACATTTTCGATACCAATGGATAATCTTATCATGTCAGGTGTCACTCCTGCATTTTTCTGAGCTTCTTCAGAAAGCTGGGCATGAGTTGTGCTTGCAGGATGGATCACCAGTGACTTTGCATCAGCTACGTTTGCCAGCATGGAGAAAACTTCAAGCTTATTGATGAATTTCTTGCCCTCCTCTATGCCGCCCTTTACGCCAAATGTGAATATTGATCCTGTCCCTTTAGGGAAATATTTTTTTGCCAGTTCATGATACTTGTTATCCTCAAGTTCAGGATAATTCACCCAAGAGACTTTGGGGTGATTTTTAAGAAACTTCACAATTTTTCTTGTATTGTATACATGTCTTTCGACCCTTAAAGACAGGGTCTCCAGTCCTTGAATCAGCAGGAAAGAGTTGAATGGACTTATGGCAGCTCCCGTATCCCTCAGCAGCTGGACCCTTACTTTAACGATGTAAGCAGCCCCACCGAAGGTCTCCGAATAGCTTATGCCATTGTAGCTTGGATCCGGTTTTGTGATTTCTTCAAATTTATCATTTTGTGTCCAGTCGAATTTTCCGCCATCCACGATAACTCCCCCAATGGAAGTCCCGTGTCCCCCAATGAATTTGGTCGCTGAGTGTACAACGATGTCCGCACCAAAATCAAAGGGTCTTATAAGATAGGGTGTGCCAAAGGTGTTATCGACGATCAGCGGTATGCCGTGCTTATGGGCGATATCCGCTACGGCCTGAATGTCGATCAGGTTGATTCCTGGATTGCCGATGCTCTCTATATATAGCGCTTTTGTTTTCTCGGTTATAGCTTTTTCAAAATTCTCCACTTCATCGGGATTGACAAAATTCACCTTAATTCCAAGCTTGGGCAGCGTATTGGCAAACAAATTGTAGGTTCCTCCATAAAGGGTTCCTGCCGATACGATTTCATCACCACACTTTGCAATATTCAATATGGCATAGGTAATGGCTGCAGACCCGGAGGCAACTGCAAGGGCAGCTATCCCGCCTTCAAGTGCGGCGATCCTTTTTTCCAATACATCCGTTGTTGGATTCATGATCCTTGTGTAGATATTCCCTGGTGCTTTCAATGCGAAAAGATCTGCAGCATGATCGGCATCATTGAATACATATGACGTTGTCTGATAGATGGGAACTGCTCTTGACCCAGTGACCGGGTCAACTTCCTGTCCTGCATGAACCTGCAGTGTTTCAAATCCATAGTTTTTATTTTCCAAAGTTCATCGCTCCTCGTATTTATCGATTGTAAATTAATTATTTTCAGCCAGTTCGTCCAGATCGAAAGGTGTTTCCTGATAGACATAATAGTTCAGCCAGTTACAGAACAAAAGATTTGCATGAGCCCGCCATCTGACAACCGGCATTTTGGAAGGATCATTGTCTGGATAATAATTTATCGGCACCTCAACTTCAAGACCTAAATCAGCATCCCGGTCATATTCGAATTTTAAAGTATCCCAATCGTATTCGGCATGGCCGGTGACAAATACATGTCGGTTATCTCTGCTTCTGACGAGATATACTCCAGCTTCCCTGGACTCTGCTAATATTTCGATTTCCTGGATTTTTTCGATATCTTCCCTTCTCACTTCCGTATGTCTGGAATGGGGTGCGTAAAACTCTTCATCAAACCCTCTGAGAAGCATGGTCGTATTGTTGGTAAGATAGTGAGAAAAAACTCCGAACATTTTTTTCTCCAAAGGATATTTCGGGATTCCATAGTGGTAGTAAAGTCCTGCCTGAGCACCCCAGCAGATGTGCAGGGTTGAAAAAACATGGGCTTTACACCACTCCATGATTTCCTTCAATTCTTCCCAATAATCCACATCTTCGTACTCGAGTTTTTCAATGGGCGCGCCGGTAATGATCATGCCGTCATACCGCTTGTTTTTTATTTCATTGAAGCCTTTATAAAAATTGTCCATATGGTCACGGGAAGTGTTTTTGGACTCATAGGTCCTGGTATGCATGAGCTCAACCTCCACCTGCAAGGGAGTGTTTCCCAGAAGACGCATCAGCTGAGTTTCCGTTATGATTTTAGTAGGCATCAGATTAAGGATAAGGATCTTTAACGGTCTTATATCCTGACGTTTTGCCCTTTCTTCTCCCATAACAAATATATTTTCCTGGGCTAATATATCGATTGCCGGTAAATTATCCGGTATTTTAATTGGCATTATGATCAACGCCCTTTCTATTCTCTAGTTATTCCTATCGTTCTAGTAATATATTAACATGTATTTCCTTCCCTCGCATAGTTTTTTTGTACAAACCATGGTTTGCGATTTAATTGATCCGATGGATTATTAATGTCAAAAAAAATGGGTATAAGTATAATTAACACAAGAATAGCGTCTTCGACGCATTATTCATGTAGACCAGGAAAGTTTGGACCCTAGCGAGCTAGTCGAACTTTCTTAGTCTAAAATAATCCGGTCTCAAATAATTTCACGAGGAGTGGTTGTGATGACTAAAGAAGTAATCCCTAACAACAGACGCTGGATGAGAGGCGGCCATCTGAATTCAAAACGTATCTTTGAGCTGACAGAAGAGGAAAAAGCAGGTATTTCCCACTGCACTGGTACAAAATATGAGCATCCCTGCAAAAATCCGGTTTTCAGATGTTCCGAATGCGGAAACTATGGGTGTGATCAGGAGGTTCCTGACAAGTGCACAGCCCAAGGCTTCAAAAATGGAAAATGCATGCACTGCGGTGTAATGGACAGTAGGATACCGGTCATGGAACATGAATTTAAAAAATTTGTCGCGGAATGGGAAAAGGAAATCCCCATCGTCGAAGAACCGAATAAAGATTAAAAGAAAAACGGCACATATGTGCCGTTTCTTTATTATTCCTGAATCAGTATTTTATGATCTACAAGAGCCATTTCTTTTATGGTACCTTTAACGGTTTTCCGCTCACCAAAAATATTTTCTATGTAAATCCCTGCTTCCCCTGGAACAATTCTGTCAACAGCCTCCATGATCAAGGTTTTATCTCCGCCTTCATTTACCAAATAGACATTAGCTTCACACATCTTAATAACCTCCCAGAATATTCTTAATTATTTTAATCGAATCATCCACATAATGGGGCAGAGGTTGATTAACCACTCCTGCTATATGGATATCACATTTATTCAAAGGGATAAACACTTTTTTCGCCTCACTTTTTGAAATCGCCTCAGCCATTTTAGCGGTGAGTTCTCCCGTCATGGAATCGGGAACGATTGCGGCGATGCTGCCGGTGATGATGTCGACTTTTTTTGAGTTGACGATAATGGCATTTTCTCCTGTTGCTCCCTCATTTGCACCTGCCTTCAGCATAGCAGCCGTTGCAAGGGCATTGGTCCCCAGTGCAATAATGTGTATTTTTTCCTCGAATTCATTTCTCAACTTTTCGATCAAAGCTCTGCCTATTCCACCGCCCTGACCATCGATAACAGCTATCCTCATAAAACACCGCCTTGTTTTCAGTTATTGCTTATGGCTATTATATCATTTTATCGCTTCCGCAAACAGGGCATTTTTGCATGCTCAAAGGTCTTTCCAGGCCGCTTCGTTCCAGGAGTTCATCATCAGACATGATATCTTTTGTCCTGCCATCCGCTATGACTCTTCCCTCGCTGATCACGATGGTTCGTTCACAAACTTCTACCGCCATATCCAGGTCGTGGGTGGCGATGATTTTTGTATGCTCAAACTCTTTTAAAATTCCGATAAGTCTTCTCCTGCTTTTGGGATCAAGAGCTGCAGTAGGTTCGTCCATCAAGAGTATATCGGGATCGATGGATAATACTGCGGCAATCGATACCGACCGCTTCTCCCCACCGCTTAGTTTATAAGGGGGCCGGTCTTTAAGATGCAGTGCTCCTACCCGCTCAAGAGATTGAGTTACCCTCTTTTCTACCTCTGCCTCATCCAATTTATAATTCCTGGGTCCGAAAGCAACATCCTCATAAACGGAGTTCATGAAGAGCTGGTCATCGGCATTTTGGAAGGTAAAACCAAGCTTTTGCCTGATAATGGGCAGCGTATGTTTGGTGACAGGAGTATCCCCAATGTGGATCTCACCACTTTGGGGAAAGAAGATCCCCACCAGCAGCATAAAGAGTGTGGATTTCCCTGCACCGTTTGAACCCACCAGGGCAACAGATTCACCGTGATGAATATCAATGGTAATACCATTTACCGCTTTTTTCCCATCAGGATAAGCATAGTGAAGATCATGAATATTAACTTTATGATGGCTCATTGAAAAACTCCTTGCAAAAATATTTCGATCAAAACAGGCACATCGTAAATCCTGAACAAAAGGAAGAATACCAGCCAGACCATAAGAAAAGTGATGTCCTTTGTATTTATTTTCCTTCTATGGACCATTTCAAAGTCTCCATGGAAACCTCTTAATACCATTGCCTCGTATACCCTTTGTCCCCTGTCGTAGGTTCGTAACAGCAGCTGCCCTAAAAGGGAACCCCAGATCTCCATACGTATGCCTTTTTCTCCTGGAGCTCTTAAGGAATACGCCGTCCAAATGCTTGCCGCTTCCTCCATCAAAACAGAAATATATCGGTAGGTAAGAAGTAGCAGAATCACAAATATTTTAGGTACCTTCAGCTTACGCAAGCTATGGGCGATATCCTCTATACCAGTCGTGGCAATCAGTATGATGGCAGATGATACAGTGAGAATCCCTTTCAACAGGAGGCTGAAAAAGGATATCCATCCACCGGACAAACTTACCCCTTCCATAAGAACCACAGGAATTGTGTCCAAAAATGGATTGAATATGCCGATTCCAATGATAAAAGGTAAAGCCAGAAGCATCCTTTTGAGGATTTCCTTGTAAGACAGTTCTCCCAGGCTCATACATGCTATGGGATAGATGAACATGGGAAGAAGACCCCCGAGCTCATATTTCCCGAAGGAAACCGTGGTAATAATGAATATAAAAGTAACAATGAGCTTTACCGAAGGGTCCACCCGGTTAAGGGAGGTGTCCCTTTGTGAAAGCTCATCCAGATATCGGATATTGTAGATCGCGCCGGTGATGTTTGACATGGTGTTCTCCCATCTTTAAGTCGTTCGTTTCTTCCTTTTGAACATATTTATTGCTGAACCCATGATGACTGCCAAGGCAAGGGTAAGGGCTCCTCCAAAGATGCCAGAAAAGCTGGTGCCGCCGGCTGCGATGGAATCCACTGCAGTTTCACTCTTTTTAAAGCTGTAATCTGGAAGTATCGCAGTCTTTTCCTGTATGGAGGACATGACTTCGTGAACTATGCTGGTGCCAGTGATTTCCTCTTGGCCTGTTGTATTAAAGATCGCCCACTCCAAACCATCCGGGTTGGAAGAAGCAAACCATGAAACAACGCCACCAAGCAGTATGGCTCCAATCACCATCACAGTCATAACTTTTTTTAAATTGAGTCCGGTAAATTTCTTTCCTTCAAGGGAATTTGTGATGATTTCAGGCCTTGCCTCCCAAATAAAGGTTACAACCGCTGCGGTAATCAGTCCTTCTACCAGTCCAATGGCTAGATGGATCGGTTGCATCAAAGAAACAAATGTGAGGAAGGGCAATTCCGTTTTGCCGGAAAGTATCGTCTCCAGGACAACCCCAAAGGCACCAAACTGCAAACCTATGACGGCCGAGAGGACTGAAGCGATTGCCAGTTTCTTTTTCGTGTAGCCTTTTCCCATGATTTTTTTATAGATCAACGGATAAGCGATGAAGCATGTAAAAAAGCCCATATTAATGATGTTGCAGCCTAGCGCCAGAAGTCCACCATCAGCAAAGAAAAGCGCCTGAATAGCCAATACCGCAGCCATTGTGAGAAATCCTGCATAAGGTCCTAAAAGTATCGCTAAAAGCATTCCGCCTCCGATATGCCCGCTGGAGCCTGTTGCGGGAATTGTAAAGTTGATCATCTGGGAAGCGAAAACAAAAGCTCCAATGACACCCATCAGGGGAATTTTTTTTTCGTCCAGTTCGTTTTGTAATTTATTAATGGAATAGCTTGCCGTTCCTGTGGCAGCAGCCCAAAGAGTTCCTCCAACGATTGGTGTGATCAGTGCGTCAGCCATGTGCATGAAAATCATCTCCCCAAAAAATTTAAGACCCAAAAAGTAACCTGATAAAGGCTCTTCATGAGTCTGTTGAATGCTTGATTAAAGCAGATGAAATCTTCATGATTTCTATGTCTAAAATATATCATCTTTCCTTCCAACTGTCAATAATAATCTGTATATACAAGTTAAATATCATACATCCCCAAATCCTCGGGTATTTGTCCGCCCTTCAGGAAATAACTTATGGCCACGTCCCCAACTACCGCCAGATCTTCAGCATCAAAATAATCCTCGATGTTGGCATCAAAAAGTATATTAGCAGAAGGAGGGAGCTCCTCATCTCCATGCCAGCATATAAATGTGATCTGGACATTTTTCATGAAATCAAAGGATATGGAAAAGTCGCCGGACTTTATTTTCAGAAAGCCCGGGAGGTTCTGAGCTCCGGTATAGATTTCTTCATTCCCATCGAAGGTGTCTGCCAGCTTTTTTATCGTCCTCCGGTTAAAATTCGGATAGTAGATTTGACCATTGGAGATCTCCTTGAAGGTGATATTCCGGCCTGTCAGCTGGCTTCCTTTTCCGTTTACCAGATACCTGAGGATGAGGATGCGAAGGATATACGAACTGACTTCATTCATCCTGGAGTCATATACCCTTCCATCAGGGCAGGATACGACATAATCCTTCCCCATCAAATTCACCAAAATCCTGGAACCTTCATCTGTCGGGGGTAATCCCAGTCGATCAACTATTTCATGGATATCAAGTTTTTGAAATCTTTCTAAAGCAAATTCATAGGGAACCCGTCCCTGGGTATTGTCAGCCATAGTAATATCTCCTTTTATTTTGTCCAAATAATGAAATATCGTAT
>JAAXUP010000058.1 GCA_013335935.1 Eubacteriaceae bacterium
TTTGTCCAGATATTCCTGTTTGGTCTTTTCATCAGGATTAATGATGACGACACCATCCATACCATCTACGATAATGAGGTCTTCGTCCTTGACCAGTGCAGTGATGGTGGATAGTCCTAGTACTGCTGGGATTTCAAGACTTCTTGCCATAATAGCCGTATGAGAAGTTCTTCCTCCGATATCAGTAGCAAAACCAAGAACCTTATCTTTGTTCATCTGAGCCGTGTCGGATGGCGTCAGGTCGACTGCAATGACAATTGAATCTTCGCTGATAAGACTTAAATCCTGCTCTTTAATGCCCAGGGCATTTCGGAGTATTCTGCCGCCAACATCTTTGATGTCTGCAGCTCTTTCCTTCATATATTCATCATCCATGGAGTCAAAAATCATTACAAACTGATCTGTGATCTGTTTGATACCATTGTCCGCAGAAATTTTTTGACTTTTTACAGTTTCTTCGATTTGTCCAACAAATTCAGGGTCATCTAAAATCATCATGTGTGCAGAAAAAATCATGGCTTCTTCTTCGCCTAATTCTACTACTGCTTTTTTATAAATACTCTGCAGCTGTGTTCTGGAATTATCCACCGCGTCTTTTAATCTTTTCAATTCCTGTTGTGAATCTTCTACTAAACTTGTGTTGATCACGACTTCCTGATGCTTTAAAACAAAAGCTTTCGCGATCGCAATACCAGGTGATGCCCCTATACCCTTCATTAATAATCCTCCTCTGAAAATGATTGAACTATTTCCCAATTAGTTTACGTAATTTTTTATTATTCTATCACACTATTTTAGCTAAATCTACATGTAATGGTTTGCACGTTACGTTTACATTAAGTTTCTGTTTCGTCAATGTAAACAGTTGCAATTTTTGCAGATAAACCCGGTTTCTAAGATGTATACAAATCATTTTTTAACAAAATGTATCCTTCACTCCTCTTTACTCTTCAAATTCATAAAACCAGATGCAACTTATGCATCTGGTTTCATAGGGTCGGTCGCTTTACTTTCTATTGATACGTTCTGCCGCCATCCAGAAGTATTATTTGCCCATTGATGTATGACGCCTTGTCAGAAGCAAGGAATGAAGCAAGATATGCAATATCTTCAGGCTGTCCGATCCTTCTTATGGGTATCTTCTTCAGAAGCTCTTTTCGGCTGGCTTCGTCGGGATAAAGATGATCCAGGATCTCTGTCTGAATGACCCGGGGAGCGATTGCATTTACATTGATCCCCAGTGGTCCAAGTTCTTTTGCCATATTCAGCACCATAGCATTTTGTCCGGCCTTAGAAGCCGCGTAATGGATTCCTCCCCCTGTGCCGGTAAGGGCAGATCCGGATGATATGACAACGATCTTTCCGTATTGGCTTGCTTTGATCTGGTCAAGAAAAGCCTTTACTGTCAGGAACGAGCCTTTAAGATTGATATCGATAACCTTGTCCCAGAGCGCTTCGTCCACCTCTTCAATAGGTTTCTTAATGGAAATCCCTGCATTTACCACCAGGATATCCACTTCACCTATCTTATTCGCCACCTCGGCAGCAGCGCTTTTAAGGCCTTCAAAATCGATGACATTGCATTTAACGAAGTACGCTTCTCCTCCTGCTTGCTTTATGCTCTCGACAGCCTTGGCTCCGGCTTCCTCTGATATATCGGCTATAACAACTTTTGCGCCTTCTTTTGCCATATCCTCGGCAATTGCTTTCCCTATTCCCATAGCTCCGCCTGTAATCAGGGCAATTCTATTTTGAAGTAACAATCTGACCACTCCTCAAATAATATTATTTTCATAATTCAATTTTATATTATTCCCGATATATACGCAATATCGCCAGACCAACTGTGAAATATATTACCCATTTTTCAGACATATTCTCAGATATTGATCCACAGCACGTTTGTCGTACTTTCCCCCGTTAGATTTCGGCCACAAGAATAGCGTCTTCGACGCGTTATTCAAGTAGACTAGTAAAGTTTGGACCCCAGCGAGCTAGTCGAACTTTCCTAGTCAACAAAAAATAGCCCTCTCGGCAAGGGCTATGGGGAAATAGCTTCACAGACACATCAAATATATTTGAAAAGAAGGGCAACTTCTAAGTCTATGAATTAGTTATATACTACCACACAATCACCATCCTGTCTATACAGCGTTGTCAAAAAAGACCGTTTAAAATCAATAAATGTGTACACCAACGAAATTAATTTCACATATTGTATGGCACATTTAGTGTGAGATACGTTTAAATGTTTTTGGGTGGTTAGGTGATCAGCTCTAACTCTTTTCGCCAACCACCCAACCACCTATCCACCCAACCACCAAATAAGTCCTAAGCATGCCAGATTTAAGCATTTCAACACTTCAACACTTCAACACTTTTGCCTTTCTCTAACTGCTAATCACCTATCAGCTAACAGCAAATTGCTAACCACCCAACCACCTATCCACCTAACTACCCAAAAATCACTTATTATGTACAATTTTGCTCATTTTTGTTATAATCAGACGAAATCAATAAGAAGCAGAGGAGAATTATGAATCCGGTTAAGAAAAGAGATTATTACTTTGATAACGCCAAATTTTTACTGATCCTGTTTGTTGTATTCGGCCATCTGATTGAAGCCGTTAAAAGATCTGACCCTTACCTGTTCACAATTTATATTTCGCTGTACAGCTTCCATGTTGCGGTATTTGTTTTTATTTCAGGGCACTTTGCAGGAAAATCAAAGTCTATCAATAAAAATATTCTGAATTATATAAAAATATATGTTCTTGCCCAGACAGCCGTTTTCCTGATCATGAAAATCCTTGTCAATCCCAACTTTACCCTGACAATATCCGACCCTTATTGGACGTTATGGTTTATTCTCGCCATGGCTTTCTGGTTTATGCTTGTTCCAGCCATAAAGAAAAGCAAAAAGGCCATATTCTATTCCATCTTAGCCGCTCTTCTTGTAGGCTATGACAGTGGCTTCGATATCATGTTCTCTTCTTCAAGAGTAATTGTCTTTTTACCGTTTTTTATAGGCGGCATGCTTTTTGAAAAAGAAACCATCTTAAATATCAAAAAATCGCCTTACCGGTTCTTACTTTATGGAGCTGCGGCTGCAATCGTTGGGTATATCTTCATGAATCTAAAAACAGTAGAGTACATTTGGCTGTTCGGGCGCACTGCCTATGGGGATATGGGCCACCAGGAGTGGTATGCTTTTATTTACAGGCTGCTGGCTTATTTAGTAAGTTTTGTATTGGGCGCCACCTTCCTGACTCTTGTTCCGGATAAGAAAACCACATTCGCTCAACTGGGAAGCCAGACGTTGCCGGTTTATCTGTCTCATGGGGTTTTGATCAAGGTAATCGCTCATTACGGTTTCTATGTGCTTTTCAAAGATACCCTCAGCCCCTATTGGCTGATTGTGGTAGCAGCAACCTATACCATTGCGGTTTCTCTGATTTTCAAGACAATCAGTCATTAC
Organism: Eubacteriaceae bacterium; assembly: GCA_013335935.1. Classification (GTDB taxonomy): domain Bacteria; phylum Bacillota; class Clostridia; order Eubacteriales; family Alkalibacteraceae; genus JAAXUP01. Next base: position 3,479 of record JAAXUP010000058.1, read on the forward strand.
AGAACACAAAAACCCGGAACAACTTAATCTCCGGGTTTTTTTCTTGTTTTAAAGTACTGTGATCCATCCGAACTTGTCCTCGGATGTTCCGTTTTGTATTGCCGTTATGGCGTCGTAAAGTTTTTGTGATACTTCACCGATTTTCTGTTCATTGATGATCATATCCTTTTCTTTCCAGCCAAGTACGCCTATTGGCGAGATCACTGCCGCCGTTCCGGTTGCGAACGCCTCCTCAAGTCTGTTTTCAGCATACGCCTGACACAGCTCGTCGATAGTCATTCTCTTTTCCACAACCTCATAACCCCAGTCCCTCATAAGTTTAATGGAGGAGTCCCTGGTTATTCCTGAAAGGATACTTCCTTCAAGTGGAGCGGTATAGATTATTCCGTCGATCTTGAAAAATGCGTTGCTCGTGCCAACCTCTTCAATGTATTTTCTCTCAATGCCATCCAGCCAGAGAACCTGTGAATATCCTTTTTTATTGGCTTCTACCTGTGCTTTCAGACTAGCTGCATAATTCGCACCGGTTTTGGCATAACCTGTTCCTCCTGGCACTGCTCTTACGTAGTAGTCTTCCACATATATCCTGACAGGATTCAAGCCTTCTTTATAATAGGCACCCACTGGTGAAAGAATGATCATGAATTTATAGGTACTGGCAGGCCTGACACCCAGAAAAGGATCTGTAGCGATTACGAAAGGTCTGATGTACAATGATGTTCCCTTGGCAGAAGGGATCCAATCCTCGTCTACTTTTACAAGTGTTTTGATTGCCGCCAGCATATCGCCTTCATCCAATTGGGGGATACAAACCCTTTCATTGGAAATGTTAAGCCTTTTTAAATTGTCTTTAACTCTAAAAAGCTGTATTTTCCCATCATCTCTTTTATACGCCTTCAGTCCTTCAAAGGTTTCCTGGGCATAATGGAATACCATTGAGGAGGGTTCCATTTGCAGCGGGCCGTAAGGAACGATCCTTGGATCATACCAGCCTTTTTCTTTTGAGTAATCCATGATGAACATGTGATCAGTAAAGAAATTCCCAAATCCAAGATTGCTCTGATCCGGTTTTATTTTTGGTTTAGTCGTTTTCGTTATTTTGATTTCCATGATAATACGCCTCCTGCATTGCTTCTATAATCTTATCCAAAAAAGTTTATCTTTTAATTATATCGCAGTGTTTTTTATACATCAAGTCAGATACACTGCTAATTGAAGATATTCCCGGAGTTTTTTATGGTTTTAACTGTATTTTTCTATGATTTTCTCCGCAGACCTTATTCCGTCCACCGCCGCGCTAATGATTCCACCTGCATACCCGGCCCCCTCACCTGCAGGGTAAATGCTTTCGATATTTACAGACTGTCCTGTATTTTGATTCCGGTCAACTCTGACTGGGGCTGATGTCCGGGTCTCGACTCCCGTTAAAACAGCATCTGCTCTGGCAAATCCGTCTATCTTTTTGTCAAAATAAAGGATCCCCCTTCTCAAGCTGGCACAAACATAGTCAGGAAGGCAATCATCCATTTCTGCAAAATTCGTACCCGGAGTATAGGTTGGCTGGATCCCTCCCAACTGAGATGACATCTTCCCTTGAAGAAAATCTCCAACCAATTGGACAGGCGCTTTATAGCCCCCTCCTCCTGAAAAAAAAGCCTTTTTTTCATATTTTTTAAGATATTCCAGGGCATTTTTGGGTTCACAGCCGTAATCTTCAGGTTTTACCGTCACAATCAGGGCACTGTTCGAATTTTCTCCGTCCCGCTTGTAGTAGCTCATACCGTTGACGACTATAGTCTCCTTGTCTGAAGAAGATGCTACAACGACACCTCCCGGGCACATGCAGAAGGTATAAACACCTCGTCCTGTCTCCTGGTCCTGGTAAGTCAGCTGATATGAGGCTGCACCAAGCAGAGGATTACTGTGCTGTTTGCCGTATTGGCTTTTATTGATCATTTCTGAGGTGTGTTCTATCCGAAGGCCGATAGCGAAAGCCTTTGGAGAAACCTTCACTTTGTTTCTCATAAGCATTTCATACACATCCACTGCGCTATGCCCTGTTGCAAGAATAATATCCCCTGAGTAAAGGGTTTCCACTCCATTGACAACAACGCCTGCTGCTTTATTGTCCTCTATGATCAGGTCCGTGACTTTGCTCTCAAAACGGACTTCTCCTCCAAGGGCTATGATCCGTTTTCTCAGACCAATGATCACCTTCCTTAGTCTGTCTGTTCCGATATGAGGTTTGTTCAAGTAAAGGATTTCTTCCGGTGCACCCTCGCTTACCAGAAGCCTTAAGATTTCATCGTTTCTTTTACTGTTGGTTCTTGTGGTCAGTTTACCATCAGAAAATGTTCCAGCTCCGCCTTCGCCAAATTGGACATTGCTTTCCTCATCCAAGACTCCATTCTTCCAGAATTCATTTACGTCCTTCAGCCGTTTTTCGATGGGTTTTCCCCTCTCCAAAACGATAGGCTCAAAGCCCCTTTCCGCCAATTTCAGTGCAGCAAATATCCCTGAAGGTCCGAAGCCTATCACGATGGGACGGTTAGATGGAAAACTGGCCGGGTCTGGATCCACAAAAAATTCTTTTTGTTTTTCCATTTTCTTTATAGTCATAGGCTTATCCACTTTTATTTTTACAGGCTTCATCAAAGCGATCTCGATTTTATAAATGAGGTAGACACCCTCCGTGTCTTTTTTACGGGCATCAATAGACTTGCTTCTTATGGAAAATTCCATCAGCTCATCTCCAGGAATCTTAAGCTTGGTCAGCAAAAAAGTTCGTAGATCTTCTGGATGCTTGTCAGCATTTATTTTTAGGTTTTCAATCAGATATCTGTACTCCAAAGGTTCAGCTCCCTTTCCGCCAAATAGCGTCCAAGACGCCTCCAAACTTTCTTAGTCTGCTTGAATAACGCGTCACAGACGCTATTCTTGTTATCGGGATGCATTGACTGTGATTTCTGCAGGCGTCATCGCGATCAGTGAGATTTTATCGATGGGTTCCATTTGAATTTGCAATACATTGTTACCGGTCCCTATTCCTTTAAGGTCCGTGTAGAGAATGATTTTATCTGTTGTCAATTTGTTGATGTCACTTTCAAGTCCAGTTAAAGTTACCTGGACGTCCATATCAAATTGATTATCATCTATCACCAAATCAGAAGGTTTGTTGATGGTTCTTATCCTGCTGATTACAAATTGTTTTCTCACAACCTTTTCGATTGTAATTGATACCTTTATGGCATTATTCCCGTTTATGATGCTTACCCCTTCAGGAAGCACAAGTCCCACCGTCTTTTCAACATTCCCTGTAAAGCTGCTGATATCAATGGGTTCGGTTTTTACAGAGGTAACTCCTCCCAGGATTTCTGACTTCGCGCCTATGGTTACACTGGAAGGCACTGCTGTAATTGATTTAATGGCATAGCCTTCAGGAAGACTTCCCTGGGTCACGGTCTGCACATCAACTTTAGCTACTTTCCCGATACTTACAACCACATCTACCTTAGACGGAAAGATTTTTACATTGCTAATTTCATTGCCATCAGCATCATATGCCTTAAGTTCAGACGTTTTGGCAACATCTTTATCCGCTCCATCCACGTCAACTTTTCCTGAAATCATTTTAATGCTGCTCAATACATCTTCCGGACCATCCAGACTGACGCTGGCAGGATCGGTGGTATAACCCAGAGTAGACATGCCTTCCTTAGGAGCCCCTGTGATTTCGATCATAACGGCTTTTGTGTCATCTCCCATCCTGTCCACATCAACAGTGATCTGTGAAGGTGTTATACTGATCAAGTCTATTCCCTCGGGAATCCCTGATATTTCAACAGCAAGATCATAGGATCCTTTTTTATTGATATCGCCGACATTGATTTTCGCTTTGATATTGGTCCATTTCAGTTCATAAAGAGAGCTCGTCCTGCCATTGACAGTGATATCAACCGTGTAGTCAACATTCTCCGTCAGCACAAGGCCTCTTTCAGCAAGCACTTCTTCGTTAGTGATTTCCACAGGAATATTATTGTACCGCTGATTTTGTCTCGGATCCTGATCCCCAATGACGTATATCCAGAGAGCTACCGAAATAATGATCGAAATGACGATTTTTACATTGGTTCCACTTTTATTCTTACTTGCTTTTTTCATTGCTCTGAGTCCCCCAGAATTTCAACTTGATTGTTTTTTCATCTTTTGTAATGAATTCTTCAACAAGATATTCCCTGAGTGAATTTGCATCAAGGTATCGATATAGTTTTCCGGTATTGGCATAGGAGATTACTCCTGATTCTTCTGATACCACAAGTATGATCGCATCGGAATTTTCAGACATGCCCATGGCCGCCCTATGTCTTGTCCCAAGGGTTTTACTGACATTCTTATTCTCCGTTAAGGGCAGCAGACAGGATGCCGCTTTTAGCCTGTTTTCACTTATTCTTATGATTACTGCACCATCGTGCAAAGGTGTATTTGGGGTGAATATGTTCAAGAGCAGTTCACTGGTAACGATAGAATCCAGCTTGGTACCCGTGGAAATGATGTCTTCAAGACCGGTATCTTTCTCCAGGACAATGAGGGCGCCAGTCTTTAATGCTGACATTTCCCTGACTGCATCGACTATTTCATCAATGGTTTTCTTGGTTTCTGTTACATCTTCCATCCATTTCGTTTTAAAAAAACTGGTCCTGCCGATATGTTCCAAAGCCCTCCGCAGCTCAGGCTGAAACACAATGATCAGTGCGATGAAACCAACAGTCATCAAATTTCTTAACAGAAAATTGACGGTATGCAGACCAAACCAAGCGCTCAATTGTGTGGACAGCAATAGGATAAGCACACCCTTAGCGACCTGTTCTGCCTGGGTATCCGTTATCCACCCTATGATTTTATAGATCACGAAGGCGACGATCAGTATGTCTATTACATTCGACGGTTTGATGATCACCGACAGATCGGTCATTAGCTCTTGAATCTGTGTCAATTTTTTTCACATCCTATGTTTTTAACTTGAAGATAACCCATATGGTGACTATTATACACCAACTGGAAAACCCAAACACCTTGATAGCTATAATGTTATAACTTTTTTACTTTTTATATACTTCTTCATTACTAATTATAACCAATTGAAGGCCTTAAAGAAACCACAAAAAAAAAGTAAAAGCTGATATTCTCAGGCTTTTACCTTTTGATTTATAGATTTATCTCATATTAATTCAACCAAGCTGTATAAGCAGTTCACCCGGTTTTACCGACTGGCCTTTTTTCACATATATTTTGTCTACAGTGCCATCTACATTGCTTACGACCTCGGTTTCCATCTTCATGGCTTCGATGATCAGCAGCGGCTGATTTTTAGTCACGGTATCGCCTTCCTGGACAAGCATGTTAACAATGGTACCAGGAATGCTGGAGCCTACCTGATATTGATCATCGGGATCAGCTTTTTTATGATCGTCTTTTTTCTGGGTGATGAATGATTTTTTATCCTCAATATAAATATCCCGTCTAAAGCCGTCCACTTCAAATACAACGCAACGATTTCCATCTTCATCGACCTGACCCATTTCAACCAGCTTGACGACATAGCTTTTACCGCTGCCCAATTCGATCTGAGAAACCTCACCGATCTTTAGTCCGTGGAAGAATACGTCGCTTTCCATTCTCATGTATTCATCATAAATACACATATACTCCACATATTCCCTGAAAACCTTTGGATATAAAGCTGCTGAAAGCGCATCTTTATTACCAAGCTCGATGTGGAAATCTTTTTTATATTCATTCTTGATCTCTTCAAAATCAATATCTTTAAGCAGGGTACCCGGCCTTACGGTAATTGGTTCTTCCCCCTTCAGAACGATATCCTGAAGTCTTTTATCGAATCCACCCTCTGGCTGACCGATCATTCCACGGAAAAAATCCACTACAGAATCCGGGAAGGAAGTATCCTTTCCCTTCTCGAAAATGTTTTCTTTATCCAGGTCATTTTGAACCATGAATATTGCCATATCTCCTACAGCCTTCGAGGATGGAGTTACCTTTACAATATCTCCGAAAAGTTCGTTGGCTTCAATATACTTCAATTTGACATCCGTAAACTTATGTCCCAGTCCGAAGCTTTCAACCTGAGCTTTCAGATTTGAATACTGTCCTCCTGGAATCTCATATTTATAAATTTCTGCTGAGCTGGATTTTAGTCCAGACTCAAATTCATAATAAATGTCTCTTGTGGACGTCCAGTAATCGGAAATCAGCTGCAGATCGTCCACATTAAGACCTGTCTGTCTTTCCGTGTTTTCCATCGCAGCAACGATGGAGTTCAGTGCCGGATGGCTTGTAAGCCCGCTCATTCCGTTGAAGGCCGTATCGACGATATCTACACCCGCCATGGATGCCATCAGGAGAGTAGCTACTCCGTTTCCGGTGGTATCATGGGTATGGAGATGTATTGGAATTTTGATTTCTTCCTTTAAAGTCTTTACAAGCTTGTAGGCGGCAGCAGGTTTTAAAAGTGCAGACATATCCTTAATAGCAAGGATATGAGCGCCCATGCTCTCTATTTCTCTGGCTTTTCTTACGTAATAATCAAGATTGTACTTCGTTCTTTTTTCGTCAAGGATATCTCCTGTGTAGCAGATCGCTACCTCTGCCACTTTATTCTGTTTAAGTACTTCGTCAGTGGAGACCTTCATCGCTTCCATCCAGTTGAGGGAATCAAAGATCCTGAATACATCGATACCGCTTTGGGCAGATTCTTTGATGAATTCTCTGACCAGGTTATCTGGATAATTTTTATATCCCACCGCATTGGAACCTCTTAAAAGCATCTGGAATAAAACATTCGGTATCCTTTCCCTAAGTTCTGTAAGTCTTTTCCATGGTGATTCCCTGAGGAACCTGTAGCTTACGTCATAGGTGGCTCCGCCCCACATTTCCAGCGAGAAAAGATCCTTTGCAAGATGAGAGGTTGCTTTTGCAATCTTTATCATGTCCCGGCTTCTTACTCTGGTTGCCAGCAGAGACTGATGGGCGTCTCTCATGGTTGTGTCTGTTAAAAGAAGTTTGTTTTGGGACTTGATCCATTTGACAAGACCTTCAGGGCCTTTTTCGTCAAGGATCTGTTTTGTTCCGTATAATTTCTCCTCAGTTTCGATTTTAGGGATCACCGGCTTATCAAAATCCCTTTTATTCCCTAAGGTTTCGTTAACCACTTTTTCTCCAAGGAATCTTAGCAATTTAAGCTCGTCATTGGCGCTTCCCTCAAGCTTGAAGAGTTCTGCATGGGTATCGATAAAATTCGTGTCACATTGACCCTCTATGAAGGTGGGATGCTCCAGCACATTGATCAGGAAGTCCATATTGGTTTTAACGCCTTCGATTTCGTGTTCCTTTAAAGCTCTTACCGCTTTACGTCGGGCTTCTTCAAAGCTCCTGCCAAAAGTGGTTGTTTTAACCAGGAGGCTGTCGTAATATGGGGAGATCACTGCACCTGTAAATCCGTTTCCCCCGTCCAACCTGACACCGTTTCCTGAACCCGTACGGTAAACTTCCAGTTTGCCGGTATCCGGCATGAAATTGTTTTGAGGATCCTCTGTGGTGATTCTGCACTGGATGGCAGCTCCTCTGAAGGAAATCGATTCCTGATCAGGGATATTCAGGGCTTCGGAATTCAATGCGTGCCCTTCAGCAATCAGGATCTGTGCCTGAACCAGGTCAATTCCTGTTACAATCTCTGTTACGGTATGCTCTACCTGGATTCTTGGATTCATTTCGATGAAATAATGGTCTCCGCTTTTGTCCACCAGAAACTCCACCGTACCAGCATTTCTGTAGTCTACAGATTTTGCCAGTTTGATGGCATCAGAACAGATCTTTTGTCTTTGATCATCATTTATGCTTTGTGACGGTGTAAATTCAATGATTTTCTGATGTCTTCTCTGGATCGAGCAATCTCTTTCGAAAAGATGGACGATATCACCGTAGTTGTCCCCCAGGACCTGAACTTCTATATGTTTTGGATTTTCAATATATTTTTCAACAAAAATGTCTCCATTGCCAAAGGCTTTTAATGCCTCGCTTTTAGCAGATCTGAACTCCCGAAGAAGTTCCTTTTCTTCCCTTACGATTCGCATTCCTCTGCCGCCGCCGCCGGCCGCTGCTTTCAGGATGATTGGATAACCTGCGATCTGAGCAAATTCAATGGCGTCTTCATCCGACTCGATGGGCTTTTCAACTCCCGGGATGGTAGGTACCCCAACCTTATTGGCCTGAATCTTGGACTGGATTTTATCACCCAGCTGTCCCATCATGATATGGTTCGGTCCAATAAACACAATGCCATTTTCCTCGCATTTTCTCGCAAACTCAGCATTTTCCGACAAGAATCCATATCCCGGGTGGATTGCATCCGCATTTTTCTTTAAGGCAAGGGTAATGATCTTATCCATATTCAAATAAGCATCAACAGGCCCCCTGTGATCCTCGATCAAGTAGGCTTCGTCAGCCTTCCTTCTAAAAAGCGATAATTTGTCTTCTTCCGCATATATGGCAACAGTATGAATCCCCAGTTCCTTGCAGGCTCTGATTATTCTTATCGCAATTTCACCCCTGTTTGCAATCAGTACTTTCTTAAACTTTTTCATGCCGTCCCTCCTCATGTATATATTTTTACTATTCTATCAGAAATCTTGTACTAAAAAAAGTACAAGATTAGTTTATTTCATTTTACCTTCGATACAGTCTTTTTGAAGTTCCTTGCTGATATTCATAAGCGCATGTAAAAATTGCTCAGCATAAGACTTGAATTCGCTGTCTTTGATCTTATTGAGATTCTTTTTGATGACTTCCGCTTCCCGTTTCTCGTCGAAAATCTTCATGTCCCTGTCTTTTTTAAAATCTGCGACACCTTTGGCGACTTCCATCCTCTCAAGAAAAAGTTCAATGATACTGTCATCTATGGCATCGATCCTGTTTCTTAAGGATTCCAGATCTTTCATAACATTTCTCCTCCTTATACGGTTAAAAGCTCCATGAGGGCAATGGCTCCACAACTCTCTATAACCGGTAAAGCTCTTGGTACGATGCAAGGATCGTGCCTCCCTGTAATGACGAGCCTGGCATTCTCTTTGTTATCGATGTCGATAGTATCCTGCTCTTTTGAGATGGATGGAGTTGGTTTCATGGCCACGTCGAATATTACCGGAAGACCGTCTGTTATTCCTCCCAGGATTCCTCCATTGTTGTTGGATCTTCCTCTCAACTTTCCGTCCGCATCGTATTTAAAGCTATCATTTGCCTCAGATCCTCTTAATGATGAGATTTCAAAACCTCGTCCAAACTGTATTCCTTTGGTTGCTGGTACGGAAAAAATCAGATGAGCGATCTTACTTTCCAGGGATTCAAAAAAAGGCATACCGCAACCGGCAGGTACATTGAGGCATATGCACTGGATGATCCCCCCGACCGAATCGACTTCGTTTTTAGCATCGATAATTGCCTGAAGCATTTTTTCTCCTGCTTGGGGATTCATGACCGGTATTTTCTTCCCGGAAAGTTTTTCAACGATTTCCTCCTGATTATCCATCATCAGATCCAGTTCGTCATCCAAAACATTTTCTATCCTTTTTATTCTTGAAATAATTTTGATGTTATAGTTTTCCTTAAGGTACTGTTTGGCAACGGCACCAAAAAAAACTAAGGGAGCTGTGATCCTTCCGGAGAAATGTCCTCCTCCCCGGTAGTCATTATATCCATGATACTTTATATGTCCTGTCAGATCCGCATGTCCCGGCCGCATGAGACTTTTAAGCTTAGTGTAATCTTTAGAGTGGGTATCCTTGTTCCTGATCATGAATGCCAGGGGAGTTCCTGTTGTATATCCGTTAAAATAACCGCTTAAAATTTCCACCTGGTCGTCTTCTTTTCTTTTCGTGCTGAAGCTGTCTTCACCAGGCTTTCTTCTTCTAAGTTCAGATTCAATGAATTCCATATCCAGTTCAATGCCCGGCGGCAGATTATCGATCACTCCTCCGATGGCATTACCGTGGGATTCTCCAAATAT
>JAAXUP010000251.1 GCA_013335935.1 Eubacteriaceae bacterium
CAGTAATAGCCGTTTCTGACAAACTGGAAGTGTTCGCCTTTTTTAGCTCCTGCCAGGGAGTGTTCAGCAAAACCACTTTTTATTTCCAAAGAATTGGGATTAATAGGGTGTTTCACAACGCTATCCTCATCCGAAACCTCTTCATCCCTTAGCAGGTAATCATACAATCTGATTTCAACTGGTTTGTTGATCGCCGCACTGACCCAGTGAATGGTGCCCTTGACCTTTCTCCCTGTAAATCCGCTTCCAGACCTGGTTTCAGGGTCATAGGTGCAGTGGATTTCTGTGACAATTCCGTTCTCATCAGTGAGATATTCCGTACATCTGACAAAGTATGCGCCCATCAGTCGGACTTCATTTCCGGGGAACATCCGGAAGTATTTTTTAGGCGGCTCGATCATAAAATCTTCCCGCTCAATGTAAATTTCTTTGGAAAAAGGAACTTTTCTTGAACCCATGCTCTCATTTTCCGGATTATTGATGATTTCAAACCACTCGATTTGATCCTCAGGATAATTGGTTACCACGACCTTTATGGGATCGATCACCGCCATTACTCTGAAAGCTTTATCCTTCAGGTCATCCCGGATGAAGTGCTCCAGCATGGCGATATCCACAATGCTGTTTCCTTTTGCTACACCGATCTCTTCAGCAAAATTTTGGATAGCTTCTGGTGTTACACCTCTTCTTCGAAGGCCTGCAATGGTCATGAGCCGGGGATCATCCCAGCCATCAACGATCTTGTTGTCTACGAGCTCCTTCAGGAATCTTTTGCCAACAATTGTCCGAGTTAAAAACAACTTGGCAAATTCGATCTGCCTGGGATGCTCTTTTTTAAAATCATCGATATTCTCCAGGACCCAGTTATAAAAAGGTCTGTGGTCTTCAAATTCAAGAGAGCAAAGAGAATGGGTAATCTTTTCAATGGCGTCTTCTATCGGATGTGCGTAATCGTACATAGGGTAAATACACCATGTATCTCCAGTATTATGATGTTCAGCATGAAGGATTCGGTATATGACAGGATCTCTCATGTTGATGTTCGGACTGGACATATCGATTTTAGCCCTGAGAACTTTTGTTCCATCCGGATACTTACCGTTTTTCATGTTCTCAAACAATTCAAGATTTTCGTATATTTCTCTGTCCCTGTATGGGCTGTTTTTACCATGGGAGGTGAGGGAGCCCCGGTATTCCCGGATTTCGTCTGCACTCAGGTCATCTACGAAGGCCAGTCCCTTTTTAATAAGCTCAACAGCATACTCATACATCATGTCAAAATAGTTGGAAGCGAAAAACATCCGGTCTTCCCAGTCGGCTCCAAGCCATTTAATGTCCTCTTTGATGGATTCCACATATTCAAGATCCTCTTTAACGGGGTTGGTATCGTCAAAGCGAAGGTTGAACTTACCTGAAAACCGTTTTGCCGTGTTATAATTGAGAAGGATCGCCTTGGCATGACCAATATGAAGGTATCCATTTGGCTCTGGCGGGAATCGGGTATGGACCCGATTATCGGTGTATATGGAATTTTTAATATCTTCTTCAATAAGATTGTAGATGAAATTTGAAGAACTCTTTTCTGTTTCAGTGCTCACATTATCACTCCTGTTGGTTAAGTTGTTATCTATATAATTTTATCATAAATCAATATTTATTAGTATAAAAAACAAAATAATTAAGACTTGCCGGAATAAGTTGATGATTAATTGTAAAATATCTGTTAAAATGTGAATGAAGTCAATAATCGAGGTGATTTGGAATGCCGCTTAATATAATGCATCTGGCCGACACCCATATCGGTATGAAATATTCAGGTTATCCTGAACAGGTAAGAAAAAAGC
>JAAXUP010000132.1 GCA_013335935.1 Eubacteriaceae bacterium
TTAAAATCTCGTTCCATTCAGCCACTGTTTTTGTTTTCATCGTCTCGTTTACGAGATCATAGATATATTTTGAATTTTCACCTAAGGTTACAAATTTGCAGTATTTTTCGTCTGTCTTAAGTTCAGGATGACCGATTACATCCATAAATTTTGGGAAGTATGCATCATAGGCTGGCATAGCTAACTGTATTAGTCGCTCATCACTGGTTTTGAAAGCATTCATAAATGGATTAAGCATTTCTCTTTTATGGATGGGATATCTGTTGCCATACTGTGCTGACTGAATCAGCAATCCCAAACCGTAGATCGCACAGTGGAAGAGACTTACAGTGATTTTTTCACCTACACCTGTTTTTTCTGCTTTATAAAGGGCTGTCATAATTCCCGCTGCCAGGAAAATCCCCGCCTGATGATCTCCTAATCCTGCTACCAGGTTCATAGGATCGGAACCCTTCTCATATAATGTACCCAGCCATCCTCCTCTTGCGAAGAATGCAGTGAAATCAAATCCTGGCAGGTCTTTATCAGGTCCTTTATCACCATATCCTGTAAGCTGAGCGTAAATCAATTTTGGGTATCTGGCTTTTAATGTGTTATAATCCAGTCCTGCTCTTTCTAAAGCATCCGTTCGCCAATTTGTTATGAATATATTGGCATCATCCAGCAATTTGAATAATACATCTTTCCCTGCCTGATCTTTTAAATTAAGAGCAATACTTTTTTTTCCTGCATTTTCCAAATCCCATGTAGTATCCTCATAGGGATCTGAAGGCCGGCCTTCGCCTGGTGCTGTATATCTTACTGGATCACCTGCAAATCCTTCGATTTTCACTACATCGGCACCTAAATCTGCAAGAAATCTAGCTCCTGAGGGTGCTGCAACATAAGTTGCCAGTTCCACGACTTTAATTCCACTGTAAACATTTTCTTTAGAACTCATTGTTCTTCCTCCTTAAATTTGCATATCGTTTTCTTTATATATAACGTCATTCTAGAACGTTGTTCTACTTTCATTATACTCTCTATCACTCTATTGTCAACAGGTAAATTCTCTTCTCTCTGTTTTAATTTTTATAGAGTACGGATACGTCAACCTCCCGTTTATCAAAGACGGAGGTTAGAAGTAATACCACCGCAGATACCGGCAGGCAGAGGTATACGACCTGGCTTACAATATGTGACCCAGGAACCATCATCCATACGATCATGACAACCAAACCTGACAGCACCGTCATAAAACAAGTACTTTTCTTCAATAATTTTGGAGCATATAAGATAGCGAATATCAGCAAAGTGTAAGGGGTATAAAGTGTCAGAAGCTGCATGAGGAAACTGATTATTCCGCTGATGTTCATTGCAACCATAAGACCCATCAGAGCAGACAGAACAAGCACGATTTTGGAAACCACTACCTGTTTTTTCTCACTTAAATCTTTATAGATGAAATCGACAATAATATTCTTTGTAACGATGGAGGATATTCCAAGCAACAAGGCTATCGCTGTTGATACATCCGCAGCCCAAAGTCCAGAAAAAACTAACCCGGCTACAAAGGGGTTCAACGACATGGTTAATGCCGGAAGTGCCATTGCACTATTCTCAAGACCCGGAAATTGGCTTGCAGCAATCAATCCCATTGCGGCGGCGATAAATCCTATGGGGAAGATCAGGATAACTGCTCCCAACATTCCTTTTTTTGCATTTTTCTCATCAATTGCACCTAATGTTGGCTGGTAAAGTGTCTGGTTTGCAGGCGTATTGATGATCATAGTGATTACCCAGCCAAGCAATATCCCCGGACCCATTCCTTTAACCAAGTCTAACCACTGATCCCCAGGAGGCAGCGCTGAGATAACAGAATTTACCCCTCCTGCCTGTGTGATGGCCGCGATGACTGCCACGATAAGCCCCAGATAGATGACGATTACATTCATCAGATTGGCTATGCTGGCTCCCAGCAATCCCCCAATGAAGGATATCAAAATGTATACGATTGTTGATGCGATCATTCCTCCGGTATAAGTAAAAAATTCAGGTAAAAGCGTACTTAACAAAGCTCCCCCTGCAATTATCTGAAGTGCATTGATACCAAAGAGAATTATCACCTGTACGACTATTGCGATGGAGCCATTAACAACGCCGAAAGTTTTTAGAAAAATTTCACTAACTGTGTTAATGTTCATCTTCCTTACTTTTGCTGATATGAAAAGACCAAACACCGCAGCACCTGTCGCCCAGGCGCCAGTATACCAGCCTGCAGAAATTCCAGCGGTGTAGGCATTTTGAGCAACTCCGATGGTGCTTGATCCGCCTACGGCATTACCCGTCACCATCACCGCAATCAGATACCAGGGCAATCTTTGTCCTGCCAATAGAAAACCTTTGCTGTCAGAGGTTTTTGTAAATTTTTTTGAGTAGAAAGCAACGCCTACATTCATCAGCATATACATAATTACAATTAACAAGGGTATATTCATCTTTTTCACTCCTGAACTTTATATTTTTTATATAAATACTTCTCGCATATACCTTTTCTTTAAAGGACTTTATGTGACGGCATATGCGAGAAGTAAAAAGGAGAGCGTTATTTCAGCAGGGCAGAGGATATGACCATCTGCTGCACCTGACTTGTACCTTCATAAATCGTTACAATTCTTGCATCACGGTACAATCTTTCTATGGTGTAATCCTTTATATAACCATATCCTCCATGCAGCTGCAGGGACTTGGCCACGAGTTCATTGGCAACCTCAGAAGCAAAATATTTGGCCATTGAAGCCTCCTTACCAACTTCTAGTCCCTTATCTTTCTTAAGTGCGGTGCTGTAGGTAAGGGCTCTTGCAGCATTGAGTTTTGTTTCCATATCTGCCAGCATAAATTGGGTATTTTGGAATGATGCAATTGTCTTTCCAAATTGTACCCTTTCTTTTGTGTATTTTACTGCTTCATCCATGGCTGCCTGGGCAAGGCCGAGGGATTGTGCAGCTATTCCAAGTCTTCCTGTATCGAGAGTTTTCATGGCTGTAATAAATCCATTGTTTTCTTTTCCCAACATCATGTCCTTGTGCACTCTCACATTATCCAGGACGATATCGCTGGTTTTTGACCCACGGATACCCATTTTTTCTTCGGGCTTACCAATAGAGTAGCCCGGCAGATTTGCGTCTACAATAAATGCGCTTATGCCTTTAACCCCTTTTTTCAAATCTGTTTTGGCAAAGATCAAAGCGAAATCTGCGATTGGTGCATGGGTAATGAAAGTTTTTCTTCCATTTAGAATATAATCGTCTCCGTCCTTGACTGCTGTGGTTGCCACAGCCCCAGCATCAGAGCCTGAACCAGGCTCGGTAAGGCCAAACGCTCCAATACGATCACCTGTCAGCATTGGCTTAAGGTAATTTTTCTTCTGTTCTTCTGACCCGCTTAAAAGGAAAGGTGCACCCATAAGAGAGTTTGGGGACGATACATAGGTGCCGGTTGCTGCACATTTTCTGCATAACTCTTCCATTACTATGACGTAGCTTCGATAGTCTCCCCCTGCTCCTCCATATTCTTTTGGTGCCGTAATTCCATAAAAATTAGCATCCGCAAGTTTTTGGATCAAAGCCTTAGGATAACTTCCTGTCTGATCAATCTCAGCTGCTATAGGCTCAAGTTCTTTTTCTGCAAATTCTCTGGCTAATTTACGCACCAGTTCATGCTTTTTATCAAACATATTTATTCTCCTTAATCTAAATCATCATTATTTGTTGTCTTACGACTTCTCTCAGTTACCCTTTAGCGCCTGCAGCATCAAATCTTCCAGGTTATCATATGATTGAATAAGTTTTGGCACTACCTGGTAAAGGTCTCCAACGATACCGTAATCAGCAACATTAAATATTGGAGCGTTTTCGTCTTTATTTATGGCTATTATGGTTCCGGATTCCTGCATTCCTGCAAGATGCTGTATCGCACCGGATATTCCGCAAGCGATGTAGATTTTAGGTTTTACTGTGGTTCCGGTCTGTCCGACCTGATGGGAATGATCGATCCAACCTTCATCCACTGCCGCCCTTGATGCCCCTACAACTCCACCGAACTTATCTGCCAGTTGCCTGATCAGTTCAAAGCCTTCCTGGTTTTTCAATCCTTTTCCACCGGATACGATCACCTCAGCGTCGGCAAGGGAAACAAGTTCTCTTTTGGTTTTTACCGTACTGATCAATTTGGTTTTAATATCTTCATCGGAAAGCCTTATGCTAAGTTTTTTTATATTTCCGGTTCTTTCATCATTCTTTAAGGCTTTATCCATAACTCCTGGTCTGACCGTTGACATCTGCGGTCTATGGTTAGGACAGATGATGGTAGCCATCAGATTTCCCCCAAAAGCAGGCCTTGTCTGCTTGATCTTTTTATCATCAGGATCTATTTCAAGACTCGTGCAGTCAGCTGTAAGTCCCGTATCCACTCTGGCAGCTATCCTCGGCGCCAAATCACGTCCTATATTTGTCGCTCCCACCAGAACAACCTCAGGCTTTATTTCATTGATCGCGTCTGATATGATTTTTGTATAACCTTCTGTACTGTATTCTTTAAGACGACGATCCTCAGCCAGATAGACACTGTCCGCACCATACTGGATCAATTCTTTTGCCAGATCTTCAACATCTTCCCCCAAAAGGATTGCACATAAACTGACGCCAATCTCATCGGCAAGCTTTCTGCCTTCACCAAGAAGTTCGATGACTACCGGCATTA
>JAAXUP010000252.1 GCA_013335935.1 Eubacteriaceae bacterium
CGTAGCCTTCTTTATTCAGGAAGGCTCCAAATTCCGCATATCTGGCGGCATGTTCTGCCATTCCGTGGAAAACGACTACTGTTCCAATGGGTTTTTCAGTCAGCCAGCTGCAATATTTAAGGTCGTTACCCTCTGAATTCTTAAAACTGTTTTCTGATTCTCTCATGATCCATCCTCCTGAAAATCATAATATTTTAGCGACTAGATGATGTACAGCTGAATGTCTTCCAGATATACTTATTATAACCTATTTAAAAAAATGATTCCTGGGTATTATAATTATTATGCGAATAAACCAGACGATTTAAGAAAGAATATCAGAATGGAGCTGAAGAATTTGAAGAAAATAGGAATAATAGCAAACCCCAATTCCGGCAAAGATATCAGAAGGATATTTTCATATGCCATGACCATTGGCAACAACGAGAAAGCGAACCTGGTGGAAAGAATGATTTTAGGAGCTCAGGACCTGGGTGTGGATGAGTTCTATATTATGCCGGACAATTATAACATGGGCACAAATATCAGAGGAACCATTGAGGAAAACGGAGACCTGAAGTCGAAAATCACCATTCTTGATATGGTTTTAAAAGGGACCTGGCAGGACACTGTACGAGCCGCAGAACTTTTGGATGACCTCAGGGTGGATTGCATCATTGTGCTGGGTGGGGATGGAACAAGCCGGCTGCTGGCCAAGATGGGAACGGAAATCCCCATAATTTCGGTATCTACAGGCACCAATAATGTCTATCCTGATTTTATTGAAGGCACTGTCGCCGGGATGGCGGCAGCTGTCGTATGTCAGTTTGGAGAAAGTGAAAAATATATTGACCGGGATAAAATAATTGATATCTATATTAATGGAAGCCATGAAGACGTAGCACTTGTTGATGCGGCAATTACAGACAACGAATATATTGGAAGCAGAGCCTTATGGGATGTTTCTGAAATCAGAGAAATTATCGTGACCAGAGCCCACCCTGCAAGCATTGGATTTTCTTCCGTACTGGGAGTTAATACCCTATGCAGTTCCCGGGATGATTTTGGGTACAGGGCTGTTCTCAACAAAGGCAGCAATTTGATCCTTGCCCCTTTCGGAGCAGGTAAAATGACACCTGTAAAAATGGAAGATCCGGTAAGAATGGAAATTGATCAGATGTATGTATATAAGGCACGCCATAAAGGTACGCTGGCTCTAGATGGTGAGCGGACAGTCGTTTTCAATGACGGAGATACCATAGGATTTGTGATCAGAAAAAATGGACCTTACCGGGTCAATGTGAATCGTGCGCTGGAATTCGCAGTAAGGGAAAAATTCTTTTCTGTGACAGCAAAATAAGAAGATAAAGAAAAAGGCGGAGCAGGATGCTCCGCCTTTTTTAATCATAAGATATCTTCCCAGGACAGAAGGTTTACACCATCTGTATTTTTTAGCACTTCACTGGCCTTTTCGTTGTCATTGACCCTGATGATGATGATGACGGCATATGCGACCCCGGCGTGACCGCTCCGTCGTGTGCGGGATCTGATAACTGTCCCCTTACTGCAAATCTCTATCAGCAGGACGGCGACGGAGATGGTGTTGGCGATATGTGCGATAGTGACGCGGTTGTTTATGTGGACAATGCCTCAGTCTGCAGCGGCAACTGCGGCACAAGCTGGGCAACCGCTTTCAAGACAATACAGGAAGGAATAAATGCCTCGGGAGGGGAGGTATGGGTCAGACAGGGCACCTACCTTCTCACTTCTCAGATACTGGTTAATAAAGCGGTTGCCGTCTATGGCGGTTTTGCCGGCACGGAAACAATGAAAGACCAGCGGGATTGTAAAA
>JAAXUP010000059.1 GCA_013335935.1 Eubacteriaceae bacterium
CACAGGAATAATGTTACGAAAAAGCAAGATTTGTGGGGGAAAATTATCTTTCGGATAAAAATGACCCATCATATCATCCAATATATGCACAGCTGAAGGGAGTCAAGCGTTAGTGAATTATTCAGAACATGAAATAAGCGCGGCTGCAGTTGTCGTTTTATATAATCAGAAATGGAACGAAACCAATCTGATCCCCGGGATCCTCCGGTATCTATCCCGTGAAAGCGCTCCTTTGAAGCTTGAACTTGTCATTTATGACAACAGTCCTGCCCGGCAGGAATTTCACTCTCCGGAGAACCTTAAAGTCGAGTACCTGCACGATCCGGCCAACGGCAAATTAGCGGCTGCCTACAATTATGCCTACGAAAAGGCAAAAGCTTCCAATAAGGAATGGCTGCTTCTGCTGGATCAGGATACCACCCTGGACGAAAGTTTCTTTGATCAGGCTTACAAGACAATGCTGAAAATCAAGGATACTAAAGAAATAACCGCCATCGTTCCAAGAATTTCAGGGGAAAATCAGGTGATTTCTCCCTGCTTTGTCAGCCGCCTTGGGCGGATGCACCCAGTATCCAGGAATTTTACGGGAGTTTCCAGTCGAAAAATGACAGGCATCAATTCAGGCACCTTCCTGAAGATTTCTTTGCTTGATGAGCTAAAGGGCTTCAACAGAAGTCTTCCACTGGATATGCTGGATCACTGGTATTTCAACGAGCTTTATAAACGGGGGGAGAAAATTTATGTTTTCGATCATACCCTGAGGCATCAGCTTTCTGTACAGGACTATAACAAAAACGTCAGCGTTGAACGCTACAAAAGCATCGTTCAGGCAGAGAGACTGTTTTACAATCGCTACTCAGATGGACTGACGAGAATTTTCTACAAGCTTCGCCTGTCTGTCAGAACCATCAAACAACTTATTTTGGTAAAGGATAAAAGAATCCCTTTCTTGTCTTTTATCAGTCTGTTCAAAAAATGACAACTAACTATGAAAGAACGAAGGTCGAAAAATGTTTAATCCCTTTTATATCTATGGGTTTTGCTTTTCATATGTGCTGATCGTCTATAGCTTTGGATGGTCCCAAATCAATCCGAAATTATCTGCCAGTGTTGTGGGTTTTCTTTTGGTGACCATGGGGATCATGTTTGTTATTGGCAAGGTCTTCAAGGAAAGAGGCTCCTTTAAGTGGAAGGATGTGGAATACAACAAGAATGTGCAGCTTGCCACGGGAGTCCTATTGGTGATGCACTTTTTGAACATCCTTTATGCCGGCCATGTTCCGCTGATGGAGATCCTTTTGAAAAGAAACTACAACTATACTCTGGGCTTCGAGGGGATTCCTTTTATCCAGACCTTTTTGATGGCAGGCAGCTCATTTCTGGCAACCTATATCTTTCACATGTTTCTCAGCACGAGAAAGAAAAGCCTGATCCTTTTATTTATAATCAATCTGATTCCCATCGCCTTGGTTTTTTATCGATCGGTGATGCTCATCATCCTTCTGAACTGTGTATGGGTTTTCGGATCAAGAATGAAGAAGATGGATGTGAAAAACGCAAGTATCCTCCTGATCTCATTTCTGATTGTCGCTTATATTTTCGGGGTATCTGGTGATGCCAGAAACGCCAATCAGCAGGGAGTCTATGGCAGCGGAAGTGAGCTGATCCTGGAATCTGGAAAGGCTACCCAGGAATTCAGGGATTCCATCATCCCCAAACCATTTTTCTGGGTGTATATGTATTCCTCAAACCCTCTGGCGAATTTTCAGAATCTGACGGATGTGTACCAGGGCTATCAATTCAACCTTTCCAACCTGATGCAGTTTGTAAACAACGATATGGTCATCAGCATGTTTTCTGAAAGAGTCAACAGTCTTTATCACGTGGAAAAACCGAAGCTTCCCCTGATCAATGAGACCTTCAACGTACTGACCATTTTTGCCCGGCCTTATTATTATCTTGGCTGGCTGGGACCGGTCATTATATTTGAACTCACCCTGCTGATCTGTGTGCTGTACTATTTTTTACTGAAGGATAACGAAGCTTACTTCCTCACGGGGATAGCGGTATTAAACACCATCATCTTTCTGAATTTGTTTGACAATATGTTCATTTTTTCAACCCTGGCCATACAATTGATCATACCCGGTTTTTTAAGCTTCATGAAACGCATGAAGGCCCGAAAAATCGTTTTACGTCCCCCTGCAATGGCAGTACAAAACTATAAACCTAACAAAGGAGCAAGACATGGATAAGAACGGAAATAACAAAACAGAAGAAATCAGTCTCAGTGATTTTATCGCAATCTTCAAAAGGAATGTGAAATTCATTACCCTGATAACAGGGGTTTTCATTGGGATCTCTCTCCTGATCAGTCTGGCTTTAACCATAACCAACCCGGTACTGACCCGATACAAGGCGACAACCGTCATACAGGTAGTTGACGGAGCTGGCTTCACAAGTCAGAAACAGGCACTGATCGCTGTGATGAAAAGCGACTGGGTCGTCACCCCAGCCCTGGCAAAGTTTGGAATTTTTCCCTATGAAGAAGTCAGAGGCACCATCAATGCGGTGGAATCAACGATCCCTAACGGCATCGAAATTAGTGTCATCCACGGCGATCCTGAGCTTGCAAAATCCATTGCCAATGAAGTCCGAACCATTGGTTTGCAATACGCAAACACTGCCATGGCGTTTTCAAACGTTACCTTGGTGGAAAGTGCCAAGCTGGATGATAGTGCGATCATCATCGGACAGCCAGCTAACTATGTGCTTAATGCCGTCATGGGAGCTGTTCTGGGCATGCTGGCCGGAGCCTTCCTGGTTTTCATGCATTATTTCGGAAACCATAAAATCCGCAGGGAAGCGGATATCAACCGGTTCACTGGCAAAAATATGTTAGTGGCAATCCCGGATACCAGAAAAAAATCAAGAAAGTTTTACGAGGTGCGGTAATGGTGAATATCAATTGGAAAGACCTTGAAAAGTTTGGGGGAGAAAGCTCCATAGCTGAAAAGGAACGCTATAAGGTCCTTCGGACGAAGCTGCTCATAGGACATTCAGAAAAAAAAGTCTTCGCCGTAACCAGTTCCCTTGCCGGTGAAGGAAAGACCACCATTGCCCTCAACCTGGCCAGAGCCTTCAAGGCGGCAGGTAAAGAGGTCCTCATCATGGATGCCTCCCTTCGAAAACACGATTTCAAAGAGCTCTTCATAAAGCCAGCTCCAGGATTGGGAGAATTTTTGCAGGATGGCTTACCCATAGAGGACCTTATTGTAAAAGGCGAACTGGGAAATCCGGATCTGCTGGTCAACTACCAGGGGACAGACAATTCCACAGAGCTTTTGGAAAATAACAAATTCTTCGAACTCGTTGAAAAATTGAAAGAATCGTATCAGATCATCATCATCGATACCCCTGCCCTGGCTGACTGCGTTGACTCAGTGGTTATCGCAAAAGCTTCCGATGGGGTCATTATGGTAGTGGAAGAAAACCGGGTGAGAGGGGAACAAGCCTTTGCGGATATTGCCTTCCTTGAAGAAACAAAAACCCCGGTACTGGGCATCGTATTAAACAAGATCAAAGCGTAGAAGCCTCTGCGGTAGTTGAATCTTAGGATGAGTGTGGAGATGATAATAGAATGAAGAGGATACTGGTCACTGGTAAAAACAGTTATATAGGTACTTCTTTAAAGACTTGGTTAGAGGCGCAGCCGGATAGATATGCCGTGGAACTTATTGATGTGAAGGACGATTCCTGGAAAGAACAGGATTTTTCGAAAATCGATGTGCTTTTTCATGCTGCCGGAGTCGCTCATATAAAGGAAACCATTAAAAACCGGGATCTTTACTATACAGTAAACCGCGATCTGGCTTACGAGATCGCCCAAAAAGCTAAAACCCAGGGAGTAAAGCAGTTCATTTTTCTTAGCTCCATGAGCGTGTATGGGGTGGAGAAGGGCTTGATTCGCAGGAATACTCCTCTTAAGCCAAACAGCAATTACGGGAAATCCAAGCTCCAGGCGGAAGCGCTTTTAGCAGCACTGGCCGATGATTCGTTTGCCATGGCTATCCTCCGCCCGCCTATGGTTTACGGAAAAGGCTGCAAGGGGAATTACACCCGGCTGGCTAAACTGGCTGTTATGACTCCGATTTTCCCTGATGTGAACAATAAGCGCAGCATGCTCTATATCGATAACCTTTCTGAATTCGTCAGACAGCTCATCGATGACGCAAGCGCCGGGTTGTTCTTTCCCCAGAACCCCGAATATGTCAGGACCAGTGAAATGGTCAGACTCATCGCCCAGGCCCATGGAAAGAAAATCAGGCTGACGAAGCTTTTTAACCCTTTGCTGAAGCTCCTGCAGATCAATGAAGTCAACAAGGTGTTTGGTAGCCTGGTTTATGATCAAACCATGTCGGAACCGAGGCTGCCCCTTCCTGTGTCTGATTTGGCGGAGTCCATACGAAAGACAGAAATGTGAGGGGAAAGGAACTTGTACTCCTGTTGTCAATTCGTGTATAATGGGTTGTAAATGTAAAATCGGAATGACCGATATGATTATGTTATAGAGGAGAAATTAATGAACGAATTGATAGACTTAAGCTTAACCATCGTTACCTACAATAACTCAAAAATCATTGGAGATACGATCAAGAGCGTTGTCGAGAACATACCTCAGGAATTGTCTTACAGGCTTTATATCGTTGATAATAATTCCACCGACCGTACAGTGGAACTGGTCAGGGAAATGGACCTAAATATCGAAATCCTTCCGTTAAAGGTAAACAAGGGCTTCGGCTATGGACACAATCAAATCCTTGATTTGATCAACTCCAGGTATCATCTCGTGGTCAATCCGGATATCATGCTGGAGGACAAGGACCAGATCCGAAAAATGGTGAAATATCTGGATGAAAATCCCCAGGTTGGGATGCTTTCCCCATTGATTTTGAACCCGGATCATACGATTCAGTACCTGTGTAAAACAAATCCCACGGTTTTTGATATGCTGATTCGCAGGATATCATCCAAATTATTCCCTAAAAGGCAGGACCGTTATGTCATGAAGGAAACCGGCTATAATAAAATCATGCCCATCGAATATGCCTCAGGCTCTTTCATGGTATTTCGAACAGACCTGTTCAAAAAAATAGGCGGCTTTGACGATGCATTTTTCATGTATCTGGAGGATGCGGACATCACTAGAAGAATCAACGAGATCGCTGCGTCGGTATTTTTTCCACAAGCCCAGGTGATCCATTTGTGGCAGCGGGAAGGCCATAAAAAGATCAAGTATGCCCTGATCACAGCGGAATCCATGAAGGTGTATTTCAAAAAATGGGGCTGGAAGCTCTTTTAGAATAGCTGTCAGGCATTCAGGGTTGCAGTAGAAAGGTGTGCTCATGGAAGGAATTACGTTAAAAAAACTGGATAAGATCAAAAGTCCCGGGGGAAGCTTAAGCTTTTTCCAGCTGGGAAAGGATTTTGATTTTGAAATAAAAAGGATCTATTATATTTATGAATTCTCCCAACAGAATCGAAGGGGATTTCACGCCCATAAGGAATTGAAACAGGTGATGTTTTGTCCCCACGGAAGCATTGAAGTGGAACTGGACAACGGAACCGAAAAGGAAAAATATCTTTTAGACTGCCCGGAAAAAATCCTGGTTCTGAACAGAGGCTATTGGAGGGAATTTCTTTCCCTGACAGAGAACAGCATTCTCTGCGTCGGCGCATCTGAAATTTACGACGAAAGTGACTATATCCGAAATTATGACGACTATATTCTGTGGAGTAAACACGAAATGGAGGAGAAGATCAATGGAAGTGCCATTTAATCCATTAGACAGACAATATTTTATGTTCCAGAAGGAATACGAGGAAAAAGCATTGAAGGTACTTCGAAAGGGCTGGTATATCCTGGGGGAGGAAGTTGAAGCTTTTGAAGAGGAGTTTGCCCGCTATGTGGGAGCAGACTATTCCATCGGAGTGGACAACGGGCTCAATGCCCTGGTTTTAAGCTTCAGAGCTTTGGGGATCGGACCTGGAGATGAAGTCATCGTACAGGCAAATACCTTTATCGCCACCGTCATGGGAATTACCATGAACGGCGCGACCCCTGTATTTGTGGAACCCAATGAATTTCACAATCTGGATTCCAAAAAAATTGAAGAAAAAATCACCGGCAAAACCAAAGCCATCTGTGTGGTCCATCTTTACGGACAAGCCACCAACATGGATCAAATCCTGAAATTATGCGAAAAATATAGCCTTAAACTGGTGGAAGACTGTGCCCAGTCCCACGGAGCCAGGTACAAAGGCCAGATGGCAGGTTCCTTTGGGGATCTGGCTTGCTTTAGTTTTTACCCTGGGAAAAATCTGGGCTGTTTTGGGGATGGGGGAGCCATCACCACCCGTCACAAGGAACTCCGGGATAAGCTCCGGATGCTTCGCAACTATGGAAGCCAGGTGAAATATCAGAATGAAGAAGTGGGCTATAACGCCCGTCTGGATGAATTACAGGCAGGACTCTTGCGGATCAAGCTTAGCCATCTGGACGATCTGACACAGGAAAGAGCCGACCTTGCCCAAAGATATTTAGAGGAAATGAAAAATGATAAAATTGAGCTGCCCAAGGTCGATGGAGACTGCAGCTCTGTCTGGCATCTCTTTGTGGTGATGACTGAGGATCGGGACAGACTTATGTCTCATTATCAGAAAAATGGGATCAAGACCCTGATCCATTATCCCATCCCGCCCCACCTTTCCAACGCTTACAAACCCTTAGGCTATCAGGAAGGGGATTTTCCCATTACCGAAAGCTTGGCACAGAAAGTTTTGAGCATCCCGCTGTTTAATGGGATGACAAAGGAAGAAGCCGATCATGTTATCCGAGTTACCAATGCCTATCAATAATCCCCTTCAGGGGAAGATCATCAATCTGAGACTGGTTTCAACAGAGGATGCGGAGTTTATCCTGAGCCTTCGGAAAAATCCCCTCCTGAACCAGCATATCTCCAGTACCGAAATCAGCGTGGAAGAGCAGAAAAACTGGCTGAGAGCCTATAAATCCAGGGAAGAACTGGGGCAGGAAGTTTATTTTATTGTGGAAAATAAAGCCCATCACCCGGTGGGTACAGTTCGGATTTATAAGATCGATCCGGGAAAAAACGAATGCACCTGGGGAAGTTTTATTTTAAACGAAAACCGGCCTGAAAATAGTTCGGCTGAGGTGATCAGCTTAAGCGCAGGCTTTGTTTTTGATGAGCTTAAGCTTCAAAAAATCAAGCTGGACGTACGAAGAGAAAACAGCAAGGCTATCCATATCTATGAAAAATATGGTTTCAAGAGAGTCGCTGAGGACGATCTGGACTATTATTATGAAATGAAAAGAGAATCTCAATGCTGACAATTCTAAACAATTTAAATATCGTGATCCTGATGCTTCTCGTTGTGATTGCTGCCTATCTGGCCCTTGAGGTATTCCGGCTGAAGGCGAATTTTCTGATTTCAGCGAAGTATTGGCTGCTTGCGTATGCTTACTTTTATGTTTTGGTCCCAAGCCTTTTGATCGAAACCACCAATCGAATACAAGCCTGGCATTTTGACCTGGATACCATGGTTTCGACCAAAATCGGGAGCATCTATTTTATCCTGGTACTATTTCTCATCACCTTTTTTCACAAAAAAGATCAGGAAATCGAAGCAACGGAAAATTTAACCCTAAAAAAAGTCTCAAGTACCGCGATATCCGTTCTCTGGTGGACGATCCTTGTTTATTCAGTTTTTGCGACTGTCATGGTACTGATCTATTTTTTGAATGCGGAAAGCATGGACAGAGTTACCTCAGGGCAGATCCTGGACCAGTTTCTGACGGCCTATAAGCTGAAAAGCCTCATTTTTCTCAGCATGACCATCGGTACGATCAAATACTGGGAAAAAAATAAATTGGTTTATTTTCTTCCCATGCTGATCATTTCGGCCAGTGACCTCGCTGCAGGAGGAAGAACCCTGGCGTTTTTTGCCATACTGGCCATCTATTTAAATATGGCCATCAAAAACAGGAAGCTCTACGGCAGAAAAATCGCCATCCTGATGCTGGTCCTTTTGGTATCGGTGACGGCTTCCCGAATGGGTAAACAGCGGGTAGACCCTTATATGAGCGATTTCGGAAATTTTGTCTACCAGAGCCTGGGGGAATTCGTTCAGCCACTGAACACCTTCGCCTATTCCCTCCAGCACGACTTTGTGGCGCAAAAACCGTCAGAGGAATTGGTGGTCAATTCCGTACAGGGATTGCTACCCGGATTTGTGAAAGTAAAATTAAATTTGACGGGGGCTGCGCCTGGGGCGATGATCGCTGAAGAAATCGCAAGAGGGTACGGTCTGGGCTTTAACATCATGGCTGAAGCCTACTATTATGGAGGCTGGATCCTGTTTTTCTTCTATCCCATCCTCCTTGCGCTGTCGGCAATCAAATTTAATGAGCTCCTCCTGAAGCTGAAATTTCCGGGGTTCGTTTGTCTCCTCTATTATTTGATCTACACAAGGCTGTTTTTCCGCGAGGGCTGGGTGACCTATCTGTTCATACCCATCTATCTGTTTTTGATCTACGGCAGCATCTCCCTGTACTGGTATAAATCAGAAGTATTGACACTCAGGGAAAGAAAAGTGGGGTTCAAAATGAAAATAAAGGAAATGAAGGCCACCCTCAAGTCAACACTGAAGGGCAATAAGAAATATCTGGAAATCTACAATGCCATATTTGCAAGACCCATAAAAAATGTCAACAGCAGGAAGTTCGGGAAAAAAGCCCTTCTGTCCTATAGCGTGTATCCCTTCCGGAAAAAAAACCGGAATCTGATTCATCCAAATTTTGTGGAAAGCTATAAGCTGAACCAAATTTTAGATGAGCTGGGCTATGAGGTAGACATTTACAATAATATTTATGAAGGCAAAATCGATTACGCTGCCTATGATCTGATCATTGGGGAAGGCGTGCCCATATCGAATTATTTCCTGAACAAGCCTGACAAAGAGGTGAAAACCATCTACTATTCCACCGGAAGCCACCCAATTTTCCAAAACACCCGGTCCTATGAACGATTGATCGATTTCTACCACAAATCCGGGAAGTGGGTTCAGCCTTCCTCGCGGATCGTGGAAAGCAAGTGGTTTTTAGGCTCCAGCCTGTCGGACAGCTTCATTATCATCGGCAACGAAATTACCAGGGAAAGCTTTGCCCCGTACACGGGCAGTTCCTCCCTCTTCACCATCAACCCTCCTTTTTACAGCCGGGTGGGTGACCTGGATTTCAGTAAAAAGGATAAGAAGAAGTTTTTGTGGTTCGGCAGCTACGGACTGTTACATAAGGGATTGGATGTGGTGATGGAAACCTTCCTGGAAAATGAGGCTCTGGAGCTTCATATCTGCGGCTACACCCAGGGAGAACCGGAATTCATGGCGTTTTATCAGGAAAGACTTCAGGCGGCTAAAAATATCACCGTCCATGGCTTCATCAGCATCGAGGGCGAGGTTTTTAAAGAACTGATGGAAACCTGCAGCTTCGTGATCCTCACCTCCGTGGCGGAAGGCCTGGCAACCGCAGTGGTCACTGCCATGGGCAACGGCGGGTTGATTCCCGTGGTCACCAAGGAAACAGGGATCGATCTGAATCTGGGGATCGGGGTGGAACATAATGATGTGGCATCCCTGAAAAATGCCCTGGAAAGTTCCCAGAGGCTTAGTGAGGTGGAGATTCTGGAAAAAACCATCTTCAATATCAAATATGTTCAGGAAAATTTTAGTGAAAAGTGCTTTGAAGAGAATCTCCGAAGGATCCTCTTCAAGCTCCATGAGCAGGGGGAGAAGGTATGATGATAAAAGATCTGGTAAGTGTTTTGATCCCTTGCTACAATCATGAAAAATATATCCTCAATGCCCTGGAAAGCGTAATGAATAATGATTACGAATTGAAGGAGATCATTCTCATTGACGACGGTTCAAATGACAGCTCCTTTGAAAAGGCTGCGGACTTTCTGGCTGCCCATCAAGCTTCTCTTTACGGGTATCAGTGCCTGAAGCAGGAAAACCACGGAGTCACGAAAACCCTGAACAAGATGATCGGGTTAGCACAGGGGGAGTATGTGACACTCCTGGCCTCGGATGATAATATGACAGAAAACAGTATCAGCAGCCGTGTGGAGTATTTAAAAAAGAATCCCCATAAAAAAGCGGTAATCGGGAAAGCCTTTATAGTGGATGAAGAAAACCGGATCACCAGCGCCAACGCCTCCAAAAAACTTTTTAGGGCAAATACCAAATTGCTGCTGTCGGATCGGATCAGCAAGGAACTGACCCTCCGCTGGAGTGTAGTGGGGCCGACCCTGCTTCTGAAAAAAGAGGTCTACCAGGAGGTAGGTCTATATAATGAAAAACTGCGGGTGGAAGACCGGGATTTTTATTTGCGGATGCTCCGAAAGAATCTGCTGGGGTATGTAGACGTCCCGGTTGCTTATTACCGGGTTCATTCCGGCAACACCAGCCGAACGAAAACTATGGCCCAGCGGGCAGACCTGTTAAAAGAGATCTGCGGAGTTAATATCCAAAACAGCGCCTTTGATTTTTCCTGGGATGAGAAGCTGTTTTTATCATCCTACCGAATGGATAAGGCTTTAATCAATAGAAAAGCCTTCAGGCTTTTATTTGCCTGGAAGGCAGCTCGGGCGGTTTTGATTGATCTGTATCTGCTGCTTGTGAGTAAGGGGATAAAAAATGAAAGAAATTCATAAGGCGGACCTATACCGCTACGATAAAGAACAAAGCTTTCTGAAGGGATACTGGAAAAATTGCGGTTTCCGGTATACGTATTTTTTGAGACTGGCCAGTGAAAGCCGGGGAATCAAATATATCCTGTACAAGCTGATCCTAAAGCGCATGACCATCAAATATGGCTATGAGATTTCCGACAAGACGGAAATCGGGAAAGGCCTGGCCATCATGCACCTTGGGGGAGTCGCCATCAACCATCTGGCGAAAATCGGCTCAAACTGCACCATCTACCAGGGGGTGACCATCGGTGGAGACGTGGGGAAGAAAAGAGGCGCGCCGGTCATTGGCAACAAGGTCTGGATGGGTCCTAATGCGGTCCTGGTTGGGAAGATCACCATCGGAAACAATGTCCTGATCGCAGGAAATGCCTATGTGAATTTTGACGTTCCGGACAATTCCATCGTTTTGGGAAATCCCGGGGTCATCAAAAGCTGGGACCGGATCGATGAGTATATCGAACATACCCTGGAGGAATTAACATGGTAAGCATCATCATCCCGGCATATAACGTGGAAAACTATATCGGGGTCACACTGAATTCGCTGTTGGCTCAGACCGACACAGATTTTGAGATCATCGTCATCAATGATGGTTCAAAAGACAATACATCAAGTATCGCAAGAGAGTTGCTGTCTGGAAATGAGGCCATAGCCAGCCGGGTCATTGACAAGGAAAATGGGGGAGTCAGCTCTGCGAGAAACCTGGGAATCCGGGAAGCTACCGGGGAATATCTTTATTTTCTCGATGGGGATGATTATGTTGCGAAAAATTTTATCAGTACCTTAAACAAAACACTCCAAAAGACAGGCTCTGATGTCATCGCCTGGGGGTTTGACCATGTAAATGAGGACAAGTCCACGGCCTATCATTATTTCGAATCCTACCGGTCGGATCTGACCACACTCACTGGCATCCAGGCCCTGAAAAAGATCCTGAAAAAAGAGCTGTGGATATGGACCTGCAGCGCCATTTACCGAAGGGAATTGATCATGGAAAATGGTCTGATTTACACGGAAGGCTGTTCAAACGGGGAGGATCAGGAATTTACCTTCAAAGCGGTTTCCATGGCCAGGGAAGTCTACTTCATTCAGGAAGTGCTGTCCTTTTATGTCCAGCGGAAGGGCTCCATTTCCAATACCTTCAACCTTAAACGCTTTGACGCAGCCAATTCCATCAAAAGGATCGCTGCCTATATCCGAAGCCATGCCCCAGGAGAAGGGGAGGAGCTTGCAAAATATCTGGAGCACAATCATCTGGTGGAAAATTATTTTTTCAATTTCAACTCCTGCATCGATGATCTCCACAAAGCTCAGGGGTTGTCCCGTATTCAGGGGGCAAAGCTTCTGCTGAAAGATATCGAAAAGGCCTACCCAGGATTAAATAAAGAGATCAGGAAAAAAATAAAACTGGTCACAGACGTGGATCTCACCACCCGCCTCCGTTACCGGTCCTTCCTGCTCACCCCTGCACTCTATTTCCTCATCCGAGATATTAAGGAGAGAATAAGTAATAGAGAATAGAGAATTTTTTTGGAGAATAAGGAATAGAGAACAGAGAATAGATTATGAAGCAATTTGCTGAAAGCAACCAGCAAATTGCTTTTTATTTGTGCACCTGCGGTGCGGTGAAATGCTCAAGTGCTGAATGCACCTGCGGTGCGGTAAAATGTTCAAAAGACAAGTAATAAAGTTTCTTTTTATTTTAAAGCGCTTTATTGTTTTAGTTTTTCGGACTTAAACATTTCAACAATTCAACGTGAGCGAAGTGAACATGTGCGCTTAAGCATTTTTACTTTTCGCATTTAAGCACTTCAACACTTAACCGTGAACGAAGTGAACATTGTGCACTTAAGCATTTTTTGCTTTTCGCCAACCACCCAACCACCCAACCACCTAACCACCCAACCACCCAACCACCTAACCACCCAACCACCCAAATCACATTGACAATTCCCCTGATAGATTTATAATTATACATAGAAGCACCTATTATTTCACCACGTTCCTGATGAATAAAAGCGAATTCAGGGTATAAATAAGTCGTAAGGCAGTCAATTTACGATTTACAATTTAGAATGTACAATGGTTGTAGTTTTTAGAATCTAAGTATGAAATCATCGAATACTAGAAATTGTATCTAAAAACTTTTTGTTTTATAAAAACATTTTAGAAAAAAATCTTCTGCAGAGACACGTCTGAATTACGTTTTCTAAAATGAACGCTCATTGTAAATTGTACATCGTACATTGTATATTGAATCGGCTAACCGCTAATGGCTATTCACCTAACGGCAAACCACCCAACAGCAACCCAGCCTCGCTATCACAACAATAGTCGCTAGTCTCAAGACCCTAGTCACTAGCAAGACCAAATTTTTGTAGGGAACGCATTCCATGCGTTCCGCATGAGCACCGTAGGGACGAACACTGTTCGTCCGGAAA
>JAAXUP010000133.1 GCA_013335935.1 Eubacteriaceae bacterium
TTGAATTCTGCAGTACAGATTTTAGGGATATCTTTGAACGTGCAGATATGGTCATATCCAAGGGACAAGGAAATTTCGAAGGATTGTCGGATTGCACCCGAAAGGTGTATTTTTTGCTTAAAGCAAAGTGCCCAAGAGTAGCAAAAGTGCTGGGCGTGCAAGTGGGGGATTATGTTTTCAAGGATTAACCCGAATACTCGTCCTGATATTAAAAAAAACTTGAAATTTACAGGAAGTATCATATAATTGTAAATAGATAATCAATTTAAAAAGGTGAAGTATAAAGGGGGATTTGGATATGTCGAAACTGAGCATGATCGAAGGAATCGGTAGCACTTATGAAGTCAAACTGAAGGAAGCGGGAGTTGCTTCTCTGGAAGGATTGCTGGAAACCTGTGCAACTAAAAAAGGCAGAAAAGAAGTGGCTGAAAAGACTGGAATCAGTGAAAAACTGATTTTAAAATGGGCTAACCATGCGGACTTATTCAGAATCAAAGGAATCGGCGGGGAATATGCTGAGCTTTTAGAGGCTTCAGGAGTAGATACCGTCCCGGAACTAGCTACACGCAAGGCGGAAAATCTTCATGCAAAAATGGTTGAAGTGAATGGAGAGAAGAAGCTTGTGAGACAGCTCGCTTCTCAGAAACAGGTAGCTGACTGGATACTTCAGGCGGCGGAGCTTCCCCGAGTGCTCCAGTATTAAAGTTAAAAAGCCTCCAAACTGATTATTATATCAGCCTGAAGGCGAAGACACATCGGTAATTTATTGGTTCACTTCCATCATGGGAGTGAATCTTTTTTTTGCTTTAAGCATTAACCTTTTGGCATTTTTTTGATGAAATTATCTGAGGCAGAAAAGACAAGGGCTATGCCGATAAAATTCACTACAAAAGTGACGTTTTTATTTTCAATAAAATTGGATGCAAAGATTACAATGATCATGCCCAGAGCTGCCATATACAATTCTTTTCGAATTTCCTTGCTTTTCAGGAATTCAAAAAAAGTTTGTTTCCTGCTGTTATTATTCTTACTAATATTATTCTTCTTCATGCGAACCTCTTCCAGTTATTTATGGTCATGCTCAGTTTAGAAAATCATATTACTTTACGGTGTGCTTGTCAATGGAAGATTCGTGTTCCAGAACCTTACGGAATTGAGTTTCGTAGAGTTCTTTATAGATACCATCATATTTAAGCAGATCATCGTGCTCTCCCTGCTCAACGATTCGTCCTTCCTTGACAACAAGGATCCAGTCGGCTGCCAGCACGGTGGAAAGTCTATGAGCAATGACGATGCTTGTTCTGCCTTTCATCAGTACGTCCAGTGCCGTTTGGATCAGGCTTTCAGAAACGGAATCCAGGGAGGAGGTAGCTTCATCCAGGACCAGGATCTTCGGATTTTTAAGGATGACCCGGGCAATGGAAAGCCGCTGTTTTTCTCCTCCGGAAAGCTTTAAGCCCCGGTTTCCAACGATGGTGCCATACTGGCTGGGCTGATTCATGATAAATTCGTGAAGATTTGCGATTCGGCAGGCAGTTTCAATTTCCTTGTCAGAGGCATCGTCTTTTGCATAGAGCAGGTTCTCTTTGATGGTGCCGTTGAATAAATAGGTGTCCTGAGTGACTACCCCGATGCATTCCCGGAGATAAGTCAAATCAAAGTCCCGGACATCCACTCCGGAAATGGCGACCTGTCCGCTGTCAACATCGTAAAGACGAGGGATCAGGCCAACGATGCTGGATTTGCCGGAGCCTGAAGGACCAACGATAGCATACAAGGATCCGCTGGGGACCGAGAAAGAGATATTCTTTAAAATTGGCGAACCTGGCGTGTAGGAAAAATTCACCTGACGGAAAGAGATTTTCGCATTGGTGACATCCGGTTTAACAGCATCAGGTTTGCTGACGATCTCGTTTTTGCGGTCGAAGTAGTCAAATATCCTGGAGAACAAGGCCAGGGAACGGATAAAATCAACCTTCAGGTTAAGAAGGAGCTGAATTGGCCGGTAAAGCCGGTTGATCAGGGAAACGGTTGCCGTGATGACACCTACGGTGAGGGTGGTGTCTGCGCGGGAAATAATCAAGTAGCCTCCTGCAAAGTAGATCAGAAGGGGGCCAATCTGCATAAAGATCCCCATCATCACGCGAAACCACTTGCCAGAGCGTTGTTCCTTCATGGCGATTTGAGTCAATTCCTCATTCACTTCAACAAAGCGGGCGTATTCCTTTTTTTCCCGAGTGAACAATTTTACAAGCATGGATCCGCTGATGCTCAGGGTCTCATTGATGATCTGGTTCATTTCATCGCTTTTTTCCTGGCTCTCGGTGAGAAGCCTCCACCGGGTTCTCCCGACTTCCTTGGTGGAAAGCATCAGTATAGGGATGACCACGATTCCAACCAATGCAAGCTTCCAGTTCATGGAGAAGAGAGCAATCATGGTCGTGACAACAATTGTGATATTGCTGACGATGCTGGTCAGGGTTCCTGAAACCACAGAACTGACACCGCCGATGTCATTGTTCATCCGGGTAAAAATATCCCCCTGCTTCTCAGTGGAAAAGAAAGCATGGGACATATGCTGGAGATGATCATACATTTGATTTTTCATATCGAAGATGATTTTCTGGGATATCCAGGCGCTGATATAGCTTTCCAGGATCCCAATGATCTGGGAGACCACCAGAGTGGCAAAAGCGGCGGCCAGCAGGGTAAGCAATAGATCCATATTCTTTCCAATAAGGGCTTCGTCGACAATCCTTCCGGTAATGATGGAGGGCAGCAAGCCCACCACAGAGGAAAGCAGGATCGAGATAAATACCAAAATAAACTGAAGCCAGTAGGGCTTCAGGTAGGATAAGATCCGAAGGAGTAAACCTTTGGTAACCTTCGGGTTGGATTCCTTCTCTTCATCAGTCAAAAATCCACGAGGCCCTGGAGGGCGATGGGGAACTGCCATACATTCACTTCCTTTGAAAGGATTTTGTCAGGAGCAATACTATCTAATTATGTCATGCATCCAAGTTTTCAGCAATGATCGTCTCCACTTCTTTGCGTAATAGAGAAAAATTGTTCTCCAGCTGGGCAGTGATTTTTACCAGAGGTTCTTGAGGGAAAGATTTTGCATCAACCGGGCAGATTTTTATGCAGCTACAGCAACGGATGCATTTATCGGTTTCAATATCACGGAAATTATCAAAGCTTACCGCCTCAGTAGGACACGCCTGGGCACATAACGCACATTCGATGCAGTCTTCGTTGGTGACGGGACCGATATTCATAGGGGGCATTCCTTTCTTGTAGGGGAAATTCCCTTTTACCTGAAGGACGGTGAGGTTACCACTGCTTTCAATGGCTTTCAGCCAGGAACTTAATCTTTTTCCGAAATCTTTTGCTTTTGAAAGGTCATCTTGATCCGGCCGTCCGGTACCCACCTTGGGTGTAAATGAGTGTTCACCCACAAAAGCGCCTGCTGCGATCCCCTTGAATCCTTGTTCTTCCAGAATGTTTTTAAGTTCCAAAAGGGCATCGTCATAATCACGGTTGCCGAAGAGTACAATAAATACCGCCAGGGCTCCGTTTCCCTTGATTTGTGAAAAATAAGATGCAGCCAGCTCCGGTATCCTACCCGCATAAACCGGGGCTCCGAAAATCACCAAATCATCTGGTGTAAAGGAAGGCAGGGTTTCTTTTCTTGAATTAGGGAGGGTAAAGTCATAGGTTTTGCTTTCTTCCTCCATACCTTCGGATATCGCTTTCAGGATTTTGGCGGTGGTGCCTGTGGGGCTAAAATAAATAAGGCTTACATTTTTGCTCATAGATATTCCTCCAAATTATAATAAATTCTTGCTATTTAAATTATACACATCTTTTTTGAACTTAAACTTCAAAAGAAAGGCCGGTGTGCTGCACTGGCCTTTCTTCAGGGCTACTCTATTTGGCATCAAGCTGACTTTAGTTTAAGTTTTTTTCTTGAAAATATCGTTTTAATTTATCTATAGCCCTTTTCTTCAACTTCACCAGGGCGTGATAAAATATTCCTGCTTCTTCTGATATTTGTGTAAGCCTTTTTCCTTTGAAGTAATGCTCTTCAATGATCCAGCGCTGCCGTTCAGACAGGAGCTCCAGGGCCTTTTGAAGTTCCTCCCGCTCGCACCTCCAGATGAGGTTCTGGGTAAAATCTTCGTTGTGATCGGTCAATTTAATCAGCGTGCTTACATAAATCTCATCCATGGGAGTGGGATTTAGTTTGCTGATTTTTTTGATTTTTTCCATGTAATGATAGAACAGCTTGTTCTTAAGATAGAGAACAAAGGGCAGGTTTTTCCCTTCGTCGTAGTCTTTTAATGCTTCAAGAAGCAGGGCAATGGACGTCTGGTAAGCGTCCTCAATAGAGTCCTCACAGTAGCCATATTTCTTGATCATCGCGTATATGAGGGGAGTGACACGCTGGATGACCAACTGGATATTCTCTTCGGGCTGAATATTTTCCTGAATATTTTTTATTAAATTCTGCATTTGAACCTTCTCCTTAGATTGTTATTAACGATCGTTAAGCTAATCATAGGGAAACAGCGGTGTGTTGGCGAATGTGCAGAAACTGGAAAAAGACACAGTAAAATCAAAATATGACAGGGAAATTTATCAGGCACGGGGGAATAAGAGTAGTTCAGGACGGAATTTCATAAATTCCTTGCAAAAGAAAAGAAATT
>JAAXUP010000253.1 GCA_013335935.1 Eubacteriaceae bacterium
ACAGCGGCCCTCTGGGGGGGGACCAGGAAATCGGCGCGCTGATCAGCGACAATAAAATCGACATCATGATCTTTTTCTGGGACCCATTGACTACCCAGCCTCATGACCCGGACGTCAAGGCCCTTCTTCGGATTGCTGTATTGTATGATGTTCCTGTTGCAATGAATAAAACCTCTGCAAATTACTTATTAAAGTCAGCCCTTATGAATTCTGAATACGAAAGAAATATTCTCCATTTTTAATCAGCTAAGCAATCATATATAACCCTTCATTTTTTTTCAAAAAGTGTTATAATAAAAAATAGTTAATGTATTATCATTTATTGAATAATTATCCACAAAAATATAAACTACGGGTGATCACATGAAGAATATTAAAAGGATCGGGGACCTTTTACTCCAGGCGAATAAAATAACCGAAGAACAGTTAACCAATGTTCTGAAACTACAACAGCTTAAAAAGAAAAAAGTAGGAGAACTACTTGTTGATGAAGGCTATGTGGACGAAGAAGATATCATAGAAGTCCTTAAATTTCAGCTGGGAATTCAAAGGGCTAATTTTGAAAATACCTTTATCGACAAGGATGCGGTGAAGGCTATTCCTTATGTCCTCGCAAAAAAACACATTACGGTACCTCTTTTTTATGATTCAGGAGACAATCTCATTGTCGCCATGAACGATCCTCTTGACATCATTGCCCTTGATAACCTCAAGCTGGTAACAAAGAAGAATATCATTCCTCAGATCGCCACAAAAAAAGAAATCATCGACCTTGTGGAAAGGTTTTATAATACCGATGACGCTGCCAGAGCAGTTGAAGAGTTCAACATGTCCCAAAGCATGGATATGCCAGAAGCCATCGTGGAGAGCAACGAACAGATCAATAACGCCCCTGTCGTCCGACTGGTAAATAATATCATCGAAACTGGTGTCAGGTCTCAGGCCAGTGATATCCATATCGAGCCATATGAAGACCGAATCAGGGTCCGTATGAGGGTGGACGGAGTCCTTCTTGAAAACATGAAGCTGGATATCCGGACCCATAACGCCATTGTAAGCCGTATCAAGATCCTTAGTGATTTGAATATCGCTGAGCGGAGGCTCCCACAGGACGGCGCCATCGTACTTAAAATAGACAACCGGGACATCGACTTCCGTGTATCCATCCTTCCCACCATTTATGGTGAAAAGGTGGTAATACGTATCCTTGACCAGGCTGCCTTCAACATGAAGATGAGCGATTTAGGTTTCACCGAGGTGGAAATGGAGATCGTTGAGGATTTCATATCTGCGCCTCATGGAATCATCCTGGCAACCGGACCAACAGGAAGCGGAAAGTCCACGACACTGTATACCTTGCTTAAAAATTTAAATACCTCCACGGAAAATGTAATAACCGTTGAGGATCCGGTGGAGTATAAGCTGGACGGAATCAACCAGGTCCAGGTTAATACCAAAGCCGGACTTACCTTCGTTGCCGGACTTAGATCCATTCTTCGTCAGGACCCTGATATCATCATGATCGGTGAGATCCGTGACGCGGAGACGGCAGAGATCGCCATCCGGTCATCCATAACAGGCCATCTTGTTTTCAGCACCATCCATACAAACGATGCGGTATCGACAATTTCCAGGCTGATCGACATGGGGATTCCTCCATATTTGGTGTCTTCCTCGATTTATGGGATCATCTCCCAACGTCTGATCCGAAAACTATGTACAAGATGTAAAGAAAAATATGAAGCAAGTGTTCCTGAGAAGGAACTTCTGGGTATAAATCCTTCA
>JAAXUP010000254.1 GCA_013335935.1 Eubacteriaceae bacterium
CAAGGTTTGATTTCCTCCTTCAATATCAAATTCATATTGTCTATATTGAACGCATCAAAATTTCCGGTTCCTGGCTTTGCTGCATCATAACCCTCAGCCGAAATTTCCGATTTTATTTTTAACGAAAGATTCAGACTCTCCTCCAGGAGACGACTTAAAGGCTTAATAAACTTCTTCTCCCTTGCCCCCAAACCTTCCTCAGCCTTACATACCAGCTCCTTCATATCATCTATGATCTGGCTTGGAATTTCAGCGTTTTCTATCAGCATGTCCTTCATTTCCTGGATGTCTCTGTCTGTCCACGACTTCGATCTTTTGTAGTAATAATCCAGATTTTCTTCATGGTAGAAGATTCCTTTTACAAGGGCTCCCAGAGCGACATTATAAGGATATGGGAGGCTGTCACACATACGAAGCTCAATATATTTTTTTACTCTTACGTCAGGAAAAAACATGGTGAGGACGTGCTCTATTTCCTTTTCAGTCATTTTTCTGTCTCTGTAAATATCTTTAATAAGCCTTTCCTTTGTGTACTCAAACTTGTCATCGATCAGACTGACAATTGCCGGAGCATTTAGGATATACTGGGCATAGTCGTCGTAACTAAAAATGGTATCCAGCGCTCCCGGCACAACCCGGCTTCTGTCGTCGTCCATATGATTCCATATATTTACCCTGGCCAGATTTCCTGGCCAGATTTTCCCTTCAAAAACGGGACTGTTGTCGCAAATCAGAGAAAGGATAACCGTCAGGGAATTGGCAACCCTGAATTTTTTAATAAAATCCTCTTCATCTGTATAGTCGATAACCGTTTGTGTGGAGGCCGATCCTTTCATCATGTTGTGTGCGTGACTGCCTCTTTGAAGGAGATATTCGGACATATATTGGTACCGCTCTTTTGGCAGAAATTTTATTTCGTCAATACAGGTCACCGGATGATAACCGACAGCCATAAGATTTTGATCATTTTTTTCAAGTATCGAAACAACATCACTTACAAAGGAGAGATACTTTTCCGCTACCTTGTTAA
Organism: Eubacteriaceae bacterium; assembly: GCA_013335935.1. Lineage (GTDB taxonomy): Bacteria > Bacillota > Clostridia > Eubacteriales > Alkalibacteraceae > JAAXUP01. Next base: position 1,031 of record JAAXUP010000254.1, read on the forward strand.
TATCAGAAGTCTTGTCGATACTCAGTTCGAATTGAGACCCTGGTTCAAGGGAAATATTATCCCCGTTACGGTCTGCTCCGATCACATAGTCTCCGGAATACTGGAGCCTCCACCCCTTATTTTCAAGTTCCTTCAGTATGCTCTCAACGCCTTTTTCCCCATAATAAGACACAGATTTCATTGTATTCTTATCTGTGATTATATGTTCAAATTCCAGTCCTACAGAAACACACTGGCCTTTTTTTTCGCCTTTTCTTATATATTCTGCTATTGCTGCTTTGTTTATTATGTAGTATTCCATGTCATATCTCCCTTCTGTATAAATAATACCACATTTTCTCATGAATTAATGTATTTAGCATCCTCAAAAAGAAAATTTTATCCGCTTTTCCCATCACAAAAAAAGAACCATCACCGACAGTTCTTTTTTCGATTGTACTACCCAACCTTTCGAAGTTCATGAGGCTTAAAGCTCTCCCTATACTTATTGTCAAGGGAGGTGCAGAGTATATGATGCTCATATACTTCTTCTACTTTAAATTTCCTGATTTCCTTTTTTTCTTCCCTTGCACCTGCTGGAATATATTCGACACGATCTCCTGCCTTAAACATAATGAATTTCCCTCCCCAAATTTATCTCGCTCTGTCTCTAAACATAGAAGGATTACTTTTTATATCATTTATTAATTCCGTTTATTTGTACCCATTATGTATGATGTTTATTCACGAGTAATCGGATTTATTTCA
>JAAXUP010000134.1 GCA_013335935.1 Eubacteriaceae bacterium
TTATAGTCGATATATGCCTGGGCGGCTTTAATTTCATCCGCTGTTGGCACGTATCCGTCAGGGGGATCGATCCTCCACAGATTGATCAAGGGTCCTGCTGTGATATCAAATGACCCACCGGTTTTTTGGGAGTAGAACAAACTTCGTTTGACAACTTCCATGGTATAGTCGGTCACTTTCACCGGCTTTATCCCGGCATTTTCTTTCAGATTATAAAGGTCGCTGCCTTCTTTATGAACACTCAGTATATCTTCCAGCTCCTGAATGTAAGTGAAGGCCTCATCTATGATTTCTTCGTCTTCCTTTGGTGCGTTGTAGATTTTTATATTAACGATTGTATCCAATAGAAAATCGCTTTTTTCGATATATTCTTCATTTTTCTGAGCACATGACGTAAAAGCCAGGGTACTTATGAAAATCAGTATGCAAATCATTGTTTTCTTTAACATCATTTAACCTCACAATTGTTTTCCTGTCTACTAAGAATAGCGTCTGCGACGCGTTATTCAAGTAGACTAAGAAAGTTTGGACCCCAGCGAGCTAGTCGAACTTTCCTAGTCTATAAAAAAGAAAGGCTTCAGGATTCCCTGAAGCCTTCGCACTAAACACTAATTTATTTTCCTAAAGCTGCTTTGAATAATGCTTCAAAATTAGATACGCTTATTGATACAGAAGCAATCTCGTCAGTTTTTCCGTCTGCGTCAGTTTTAACGGTAAAGCCCTGGTTTTTAACAACGAATGCATCAGCTGCTGCTGCTTGCTCGTCCCAGTTCATTCCGTATGCTGCGCCAAGTTCAACCTTGCTTAAAGGTGCTTTAGGATCTGCAGCTCCGGTTGCGTCTTTTCCAAAATATTTTGCAGTGTCATCTGTAAGCGCGCCTGCAAATACTGCATTGAAGTTTGAAGACATGATCGTGCCATTAACGACTACGAAATCAGCTTTGTATTCCCAGCCCTGCTCGTCTACTGGTAAAGATGCAAATGCAACATAGTCAGCTGGAGTAGCTATAGTCCCTTTTGCAACTGGTGTAGAAGCTAAAGCTTTTTTGGACAGTTCAAAGAATTCACTAACGCCGATAGAAACAGCTGAACCAGCATCCGTTTTCAATGCGTCAGTATGGCCTTCTTCGTCTGTATAAAGATCTTCAAATTTAGTAGGATCCTGGTTTTCGATCAGCCATTTTTCAGCTGCTGCTGCCTGACTGTGCCAGTCCATACCGTATTTACCTGCTTCAGACAAGGTTCTTTTGCTTCCTAATGGCTGGATTTTTGTTCCGCTCCAGTCCGCATCCGTTACTTTTCCGTCTGCTACGGTCAATACGACAAAATACTTGTATCCAGATCCTTCAGCAAAGGTATCTTCTTGAGCGAAGTAAACGCCATCTTTTAATGTAGTGCCGTCGCCATCGTCAGGTTTGCTGCTGCATCCAACTGCGAAAGTAGCCACTAAAGCTACAACTAATAAAATGCTTAATAGTTTTTTCATTTTTTTCCCCCTTAGAAAAGTTTTATTCGTTTTAATTTTAACACCAAGACCTCACTACGTCAACCATTTTCCCCTTGTGAAATATATAACCAAAATATGTCGTCATAAGAAATAAACCCATTGAAATCGCTGTCATTTTTTAATTTTATAATGCTCAATATTTTTACAAGGTTTTTAACTTGTTAAATAAATATCTTATGCTTAAAACGCATTTATTTCCTTTCTATATATTGAATTTTATTTAACGATAATATATTATGTTAGGTGCATATAACTTTATTTGCTCAAATTTAATCAATTAACATTATGTTTGAGCGCATTTCCTAATTTCAACTATATTAACCATCTAACAAGGAGGAAAATAATGTCTAAGAAAAAAGTACTCATACTTGGCGGAAGCTATGCTGGCGTTAAAGCCGGTAAAACTCTTCACAAAGCGTTCAAGCATGATGAAAATGTAGAAATCACCATTATAGACAGGCATAATTATCACACACTAATGACAGAACTTCATGAGGTCGCTGGACATAGAACTGAGCCTGACTCGATCAAAATCGATCTTAAGAAAATATTCGCAGGCCGAAAGGTAGATATTGTCGTTGACGAAATCACCAAATTTGACCTAGAGAAAAAACAGATTTCTTCCAATAAAAAGGTTTATGACTTTGATTACCTGATTATGGGAACGGGAAATGAACCAAATTTCTTCGGCATCGAGGGCGCAGCCGAAAATTCACATACTTTATGGTCTTTTGAAGACGCCGTTAATTTAAGAGAGCATGTTGAGAACATGTTCGTAAAAGCTTCTACAGAAAAAGATCCTGCGGAACGAAAGAAGCTGCTTACGTTTGCCGTATGCGGCGGAGGTTTCACAGGAGTAGAAATGGTAGGAGAACTTGGAGAAGCCAAGGTTCACCTTGCAAAAAAATACGGTGTCGATGTTAAAGAGGTCACCATCTATAATATAGAAGCAATGGATCGAATCCTGAACATGCTGAAAAGCGACAGCCAGGTTGCCAAAGTAGAAAAAAGATATAAAAAACTTGGCGTGGAGCTTTTGAAAAATGCGGCAATTACCAAGATTCAAAAAGATTCCTTCACCTTGAAAGACGGCACACTGATCCCTACATACACACTGGTCTGGACAGCCGGCATCAAAAATACGAAATTCACTTCATCTTTAGGCTTCGACATGGGCAGATGCGACAGAGTAAATGTTAATGAATTCATGCAGCCATCCTTAAACGGCAAGGTTCTCAACAATGTTTTCATTGTTGGTGACAGTGCCTGCTACAGCGACGAAGAAGGCTTCATGCCTCAGATCGTTGAAGCTGCAGAGCAGTCCGGACATACGGCTGCTGAAAACATCGTTGCACTTCTTAAAGGTGCCGATCTTCATAAGCACAAACAAAATTATCATGGATTTATGGTTTCTGTGGGTTCCAGATATGCTGTTGCCGATACTGGCTTTAAAACTTCTGGATTCTTCGCACAGTTGATCAAGCACATGGTCAACTTCTATTATCAGTTCATGGTAGGCGGAGTAAGACAGCTTTGGTCATACATGCGGCATGAATTCTTTCATATTAAAAACAGACGATCCATTATTGGCGGACATCTTTCAAATTCATCAAAAAGCATTTGGAAATTTCCATTAAGAATGTGGCTGGGTTATATGTGGCTTGTTGAAGGAGTAGTCAAAATCAGCGAAGGCTGGCTCCAAAGTCCAAAAGTTGTGGCTACCATCAATGCCATAGCAGGGTATGTTCCTGATGGAGGATCTGGTGCCAGCGCAGCAGCTGAAGGCGCAAGGAATCTGACCACACAGGTTGCGGCGACTGCATACAGCGTGATCAAGACAACTGCAGATGCGGCTTCAACAGCCAGTCAGGCAACAGGCGGCGGCACAACAACTCCCCCGGTTGCAGAAGCAGTGAATATTCCGGCCATTTTCCAGTGGGCAGTCAGCCATAAACCATCGGGTTATGGAAGTCCTCTCATGAAAGCGCCACAGTTCATGATCGACATCATGAACAAATGGGTTGCACCTGTTGAGGTTCCGGTTCAGACCTTCATGGTCTTCATGGAAATCCTTATCGGTCTGTCTCTCCTTGCCGGTCTCTTTACTTTTATCAGTTCCGCGGCTAGCATTATGATCGGTATCGGCATCATCTTTACCGGTATGGCAGATGCTACCATGATCTGGTATATTGTGAGCGCCTTTGCTTTGATACAAGGCTCAGGAAGCGCATTAGGATTAGATTACTATGTCATGCCTTGGCTGAAGAAGTTCTGGTCGGGTACGAAGTTTGCTAAAAAATCCTATCTCTACTTTGATTACTTTGAAGAAAGTTAAATAAACCAATAAATATCCTTCTTCTATACGGGGAAGGATATTTTTAATAAAGAGGTGTATAATGAAACGAAAAGACCTGATATTTATTTCCATGGTTCTGGTTATCGCTTTAATAAGCGTGGCAGCTGTTTATTTCTATAAAGGAAATTCCGCGGCGTACAAGGTTGTAATTTCCGTGGATGGCGAAGTATACAAAGAGATTCCTTTAATGGAGGATACCAATGAGACCGTCATTGTGGACAACGACTATGGACGAAATGAAATTAAAATCACTTCCACCTATGCTAAAATGATCGAAGCCGATTGTCCGGATCAGATCTGTGTATATTCCGCAAACGCCGAAGAGACCGGTGATATGATCGTATGTCTTCCCCACAAGCTTATTGTGGAAGTCGTTAAAAACTAATAGAGAATTATAATGGTGTTCATATGAGAAATAATACAAAAAAATTGGTATACATATCCATGCTGGTAACCCAGGCAATGATCCTAAGTTACATCGAGTCCCTTCTGCCGGCAATACCCATACAGGGAGCCAAACTCGGCCTGGCCAATATCGCCACCGTATTGGCCCTTTCGACACTGGATCTGAAAAGCTGTTTTCTGATCGTGATTGCGCGGACACTGCTTTCCGGACTCCTGTTCGGCAGTATGGCTTCCATCATTTATTCTATGACCGGCGGATTGTTAAGCCTTGTAGTCATGTATTT
>JAAXUP010000135.1 GCA_013335935.1 Eubacteriaceae bacterium
TCCCCGGAATCTGAAAGGGTGAGGGAAAGCTGAAGAAGGATGTCATATACGCTTTCTGCGGCAGCCAGACCCTCATAGCCTTGATCGATGGCTTCCTTTTCAGCGTCAAGCTGCGCTTTTGCGGGTTCGAGCTGAGCAATTCCTTCATTATAATCCGCAAGGTTGGCAGCATATTGAGCTTCTCCATCCGCAAGTGCCTTTCGGCCATCACTTAACTGTTTTTCCCCAGCGGCGATGGAATCATTGAAAAGCTTCAAATTTCTGTTGTATTCATTTCTCCCAGCAAGGAGCGTGGCTTTTGCGGAAGAAAGCTCTCCTTGTGCCTTGGCAAATGCATTGGCGGCTTCTATCCTTCCGTCATTAAGCTTGGTTTTTGCTTCATCTAATTCGTTTTTGGCCTTTAACTGAATATCGTCAAAACGGTTTAAAGCGGCAGCTGATGAAGCTGTTTCGTAAACATCCTTCAGCTTGTCTGCTATTAAAATATATTCATTCCCGTAAAAGGGAAGGTCCTTTAAAGCCTTGGCCCGGACATAGATCTCTGTGTAATAGTCATACTTGAAGTCTTCATCAGGAATCAGCATGAAGGAATCCACACTGCCGTTGCCCACTGAAGAGGTGCCCAGGTCATAAGAAATATACTGGGGTGATTCCACAATTCCCGTTATGGTAAAAGTGTCTGTTTTCAGGGTATCACTGATGGGTTCGTCCACTTTCCCTGATCGTAGAGTGATTTTATCCCCAATCTTCAGATCAGTACTACTGATGATGCCATTTTCGATGACGCATTCGCCGCTTTTTTCAGGCAGCCGTCCTTCTTTTAACAAAGGAAGATTAATTTTCTGATCAGCCACGGAAAAACTGTGGACTCTGACCACCTGTCTTAAATCCTTGAAATTTAAAAGGGCATCTATGGAATAGCCGCCTTCGGCAAGCTGAGTTTCCTTGTTGGATCGAATGTTCTTTAATTCGTCCTGATCAAAACCGTAAGTTGAAACAAGCCTTATATCCATAAGACCCTGGTCCTTGTAGTATTGGTCAGCCGTCAATTTCATGTCCGGAGAGGCTGCCTTGATTCCTGCGAAAAACCCTACGCCAATTGCGGTTATGGCAAAGATGGACATGAACCGGCTGAATGATTTTTTGATTTCACGAAAGGTATCCTTTAAAATTGCATTTTTCATACTACCACTCGATTCTGTCTACCGGGACAATATTGGAATTTTTGATCATGCTTTCGACTTTACTGTTTTTCATCTTGATTACCCGATCGGCGATGGGAGTTATTGCCTGGTTGTGAGTAATTACGATCACCGTCATGCCGGTTTTATGGCAGGTATCCTGCAAAAGTTTTAAAACCGATTTTCCCGTTGTATAATCCAGCGCTCCGGTGGGTTCATCACAAAGAAGAAGTTTTGGGCGTTTTGCCAGGGCACGGGCAATGGCCACCCTTTGCTGTTCTCCTCCTGAGAGTTGGGCGGGGAAGTTGTTAAGCCGGTCGCCTAATCCCACCTCTTCAAGAATGGTTACTGCGTCGATGGGGTCTTTTGTGATCTGTGCGGCAAGCTCAACGTTTTCCCTTGCCGTCAGATTCTGTATCAGGTTATAGAATTGGAACACGAAGCCGATATCGTTTCGTCGGTAGGAGATAAGCTGTTTACGGTTATAATCGCTGATCACAGATCCGTCTACCACGATCCTGCCTTTGTCGCAGTTATCCATACCCCCAAGGATATTCAAAAGGGTAGTTTTTCCTGCGCCGCTTGGTCCTACAATGACCACAAATTCACCCTTATTGATATTCAGAGAAACTCCGTTTGCTGCATGTATATAGATATCACCCATTTTATATGATTTGTATACGTCTTCAAAAAGTACAAAAGTCTCCATCATCAGCTGCTCCTTTCCTGTAACCGTGAAACCTTAGTTGTAAAGATGTTCTCGTATATCTTAATTTTAACACAAAAAGAACAAATCTTGAAATTAATGAATAACAAGAACAAGCACTACAATTATCAAAAAACTGAATGTGAATGGTGCCTATATCTGTTATAATAAAAACAGAATAGTTTATAAGAACGGTTATTATATAATACAGGAGGAGATAGCATGAGAGCATATTTATACCTTGCAGATGGATTTGAAGAAATCGAGGCGATCACAACCATCGATATTTTAAGACGTGGTGGTATCGATATCAAGACGGTTTCAGTGACAGGAAAGTTTGATGTGGAAGGAGCTCATGACATTGTTATTATTTCGGATCTTTTGTTTGAAGACGCCGATTACAGCCATGTAAACATGATCATACTGCCGGGTGGTATGCCTGGAACCCATAACCTCCAGATTCATGAGGGTGTGACAGAGAAAATCAAGGAATTTGACGCTGCCGGCAAGTGGATTGCAGCCATCTGCGCAGCTCCTAAAATATTAGGTCAGCTGGGGATACTAAAGGGCAAGGCGGCAACCTGTTATCCAGGCCTTGAGAAGGAACTCATTGGCGCAAAATATCAGACAGATCCGGTGGTCGTTGCAGGCAACATCATCACCTCAAGGGGTGCAGGCACTGCCTCGGATTTTGGTTTCAAGATCCTGGAGCTTCTTAAGGACAAAGAGACCGCTGACGACATAAAAGCAAAGATGATCTTTTAGATAGAAAAAAAAATCATTTCAACGGATGTTTAACTTCATAAAGCACGGGTATATTATGTATTACAAAGGAAGATGATCCACTCAATAAGGAAATTCCAAAGTTATTTAAAAGAAACAAATTATGAGTTAAGGTACATTTTATTTAAAGGAAAGTATTTACCAATAAGGCAATACCTTAAAGGAGTTAGTAACACCCGAGAATCAAACGTATTTGAAACAAAGTAACAAGTTGATTTAGAAACCGGAATGACCTTAAAGAAGAATCACAACCTTTGAATAACATTAGCCAATCAGAAAGGAACTATTGAATGACTAATGCAAGTAAGGCCTAGGGGGCAGCTATCATAATTGAATTGATACTGTCCCTTAGGTTTTTGTTATAACAAATAAGTTTAGGAGGACCTGCTATGGACTGTAAAATCGTGCATGAAGAGAAAAAGACCAGATTCGTCATAAAAGACGCTGGAAATGAGGCTGCCCCAAATTTAGGCAAACTGATCTATTATTTTGAGAATGGCGATATCTTAGTCATCGATCACACTGAGGTGGATCCGTCCCTGAAAGGGATGGGCATGGGAAGCAAGCTGGTGGATTCCTTTATGGATTATTCAAGAAAAATCGGCTGCAAGGTTGATTCGGAATGTGACTTTGCCAATAGCGTTATTGACAATTATATGGATAAATACAAAGATCTACTGGTTGAGGGAAGAGGCTACAGAGCGCAGTCCCAGCTTTAAAATAATAAGCCCACTGGCAAGAACATTTTGTCAATGGGCTTTTACTTTTGGAAAGTGATTTTACATGATGAATCATGGGGTATATAATTTATAAATATTTAATTTAGGAGGAACTGCAAATGGGAGAAATTGAAAAAATTCTTGAAAATGAGAAAAGCCAGGATCTCATTGTGGATATCAGTGAAATCCTTCTGCCAATTTTCGATAATGATCCTGATGATCTTTCAAATGAGGAATTGAATATCATTTTGATTGAAAATCTGGAAAGGGAAGTCAACAATGGTGGATTCAACAGCTTCTTCTGGAATACCTGGGGAGATATGACAGAAGAGACAATGGCAGCACTCATCGAAGTAGGTTCCGTCACCTTCAGGGAACTTTTGGACCAGGCGATACAGCAATTTCCGGATGGATATGTTCCTGCAGACACAGAAGAAAGGCAAAATATCATTGAGGAGATCGAAGAGGATGCCGAGGAGGTATGGAACGATCTGGATGATGAATTTTATGAATACAACGAAGATCTCTATGGTCTGATGATAGATTACATCAAACGGAATATTGACAAATTCCGATAATAATTTTAGATCTTGTAGGAAGAGTTCCTTTGCAATTTTCTGCTTACGATTTCGATAATCTTTATGATGATCAGTACGCCTCCATTGAAGATGATATTCAGGTAGTACGTGATAAAACGCCAGATCAAAACAGCGTAGATGAGAACTGCAGGAGGAAAAAATGGTTGGAACAGAACATAAAATCCGCTTTCTGAGGCAACCGCATTTCCCGGTGTAGGGATGAAGCTAACGACAATATAGACAATGGACTGTATGGCCAAAAGATCGAAAAAACTGAAGGTGTCCAAACGGAATGCCCGATATACAAAATACGTAACAGAAAAGTAAGCGGTGATCTGGATGATCGACAAAAAAATAATCAAAAACATGGCTTTCTTGTTATCCTTCATTTCAGTCATATATTCTGAGTATTCATCAAGCTTTAAACTAAAGGAAGCCTCATCCGATTTTTTAAAAAGATTGAGCTTCTTTAATTTTTTGAATACAAAAATGATGATCTTTTTCAGGTAATCCGTGTAGGACAGGAGTACCAGAACCAGAGAAAAAAAAACATGCGCAAACAACCCCAGAT
>JAAXUP010000255.1 GCA_013335935.1 Eubacteriaceae bacterium
TTGAATATTAGATTATCCTAAATTAGTAATAATTAATTGGTATTTGATTTTCTTTCTTTAATATTTCTATACCCAATTAACTATTAATCAACCAAACAAACAAACATATTCATAAATATTTTTATTATTTTTTACATCACCAGGGCTTTTTACATCTTCCTAAACCTGAAAACACCGCATATATTTTATATGCGGTGTTTGATTGGGATGTATAATTATTCTACTGTTACAGATTTCGCCAGGTTCCTCGGCTTATCCACATCGCAGCCTCTTGCTACGGAGAGGTAATAAGCCAGAAGCTGGAGATAAACAACCGTTGCGATTGACGCCACATCATCTTCCGTATTCTCAATGTAGAATACTTCGTCGGCTTCTCTCTCGATGGCTTTGTTTTTCTCCTGGGCAACTGCAAGGATATACGCGCCTCTCGCCTTTACTTCCTTGATATTGCTCATCATTTTCTCAAGAAGGTCTTCCTGTGTACAAAGTGCGATGACGATGGTTCCTTCAACGATCAGCGCAATGGTTCCGTGCTTCAGTTCCCCTGCTGGATAAGCTTCGGAATGTATGTAGGAGATCTCCTTCATTTTTAAAGAGCCTTCCATTCCTACATAGTTATCCAAACCTCTTCCAAGGAAGAACATGTCTTCAACTTTGAAGTTATTGTAAGCAAAAGTTTTGATTTGCTCTTCACTTTTGAATACTTTCTCGATTGCTGCCGGAGCATCTAAAATCGCCTTGCGGATCTTTCCAAAGTATTCTTTATCGATGGTTCCTTTAAGAAGTCCCAAATGGAGTGCAATCATGTACATGCATACCAGCTGTGTGGTATAGGCCTTTGTTGACGCAACAGCAATTTCAGGTCCTGCCCAGGTATACATCACATCGTCCGCTTCTCTGGAAATGGTAGAACCGATAACATTGGTTATGGCCATGACCCTTCCTTTTTTCTCCCGGACAAGCCTCATGGCTGCCAGTGTGTCGGCAGTCTCTCCCGATTGGCTGACCACGATCAGGAGGGTATTTTCATCAACTATGGGATTCTTGTATCTGAACTCAGAAGCGATCTCCGCTTCCACGTTTATTCTTGCATATTTCTCGATTGCGAATTTCCCGATAAGTCCTGCATGATAGGCCGTACCGCAGGCTACTATATAGATTTTATTGATTTTCTCAAGTTCTTCCTTGCCAAGCTTGATCTGGTCTAAAACGATGTCTTCCGAATCTGAAGAAAGTCTTGATGTCAGTGTATCCCGGATGGCTTTTGGCTGCTCGTGGATTTCCTTGAGCATGAAATGCTCATAGCCGCCCTTTTCAGCGTCTGCTGCATCCCAGTCCACTCGGAATATCTGTTTCCCCACAACCTCGCCGTATTTGTCAAGAACGACCACCTTATCTTCTGTGAGGATGGCAACTTCATTATCATCCAGAAGATAAACATTTCTTGTATGATTCAAAATAGCGGGAATATCTGATGCGATATAATTTTCCCCCTCTCCCAATCCGATGACAAGAGGGCTGTCTTTTCTTACAACAATGATTTTTCCAGGATCCTTAGAGCTGATTACCCCAAGGGCATAGGAGCCCTTCAGTCGTTTGATGGCTTCCTGGACTGTGGAAACCAGGTCGTCCTTGTAAATGCTGTCAAGGAGATGAGCGATTACTTCTGTATCGGTTTCTGAAAGAAACCGGTATCCTTTTTTGATCAGTTCTTCTTTCAGATCCATATAGTTTTCAATTATTCCATTGTGAACAACGGTTATTGT
>JAAXUP010000256.1 GCA_013335935.1 Eubacteriaceae bacterium
GTAAAATCTCCGGAACTGTAACCAGGGCACGTGCAATAGCTGTCCTTTGCTTCATGCCTCCCGACAACTGTAAGGGGTAATAATTTTCAAATCCCTGAAGCTTCATCATCTGTATATATTTTAAGGCGATCCTGCTTCTTTCTGATGTGGAAATTTTCGGTTTTTGACTTTCCAGGGGAAACTCCACATTTTTTTTCAGAGTTTTCCAGGGGAAAAGCTGATCAAATTCCTGAAAGACCATGACACATTCCTTTAACGGCTTGACGACTTCTCGGTCATTCAGGATGATCCTGCCTGAATCCTTTGGTATAAAGCCCCCAATCAAATTCAACAAGGTGGTTTTCCCGCATCCTGAGGCTCCGATGATGCAGATAAATTCACCTTTTTTTATTTTTAAATCGACGTTGTCTACGACTTTTCTTTGTTCATAGGTTTTGTTAAGACTTTCTATGATCAGTATTTCATTCATTGTGAAATCCCCCATTTTTTGATGGTCTCTTTTTCCAGCTTTCCAAAAAAGAAATCTTCAATAAGAATCCCGATAATGATGATCACGAAAAGGCCGGCGAAGAGTCCTGGTGTGTCCATGAATACTCTTTTATTGAAAATATACCATCCGATGCCGCCTTTTCCACCCGTTGCGCCGAAAACCATCTCTGCGCTGATGGCCGCTCGCCATGCTCTTGCCCATCCTATTTTTAAACCTGCTAATCCGAAAGGAAGTGATGCCGGTAAAAATATTTTAAAAAGAATATTGGACATGCTGAGTTCATAATTCATTCCGATTTTCCTATAGATTTCAGGAACTGCCATGAAGCCTGATTTCATATTCAACAGCATCGGCCAGAGTACCGAATGGATGATGATGATATGGATTGCGATACTTCCTGTTCCGAACCAAAGGATGATCAGCGGCAGCAAAGCAATCCCTGGCAGCGGATGAAACAGGGATATGCAGGTATCTGTAAAGGTATCAACAACCGTGCTGTATATCGATAGAAAAGAAAAAATCAATGCAATCCCTGCAGCTATTCCTAAACCTAATGCGATCGTTCCTACGGAATACGCCATCTGTCCTAATATTTCGCCTGTGGTTATTGCCTGGATCAAGGATCCCCCGATCGTTTCAAGGGACGGAAATGCCAGGGGATTCACCTGTGTAAACCTGGAGACACCTTCCCAAAGGATCAACATTATGATGATCCAAAAATATTTAAATTTAAGAATATCTTCCACTTTCTTACTCTTCATATGCTGTATTGTCCCACAGGATCTCGTCGATTTCTTCGTATTGCCTTGACAGATATTTTGTTTCTGCCATGAAACTGGAAAACTTTTCTGTACCCTTTACAACCGTGCTGTATTCTGATGAATCCGCTGTCAGATAAGCAAGAATCTCTTCCTCATCGATTTCATAGTACTCTGTAAGTATTGCTGCAGCTTCTTCTGGATGGTTATTGATAAACTCAATGGCTTCGTCGACAGCCTTTAGGAATCCTTCGTAAAGGGCGGGGTTGTCATCATGCAGGGTTCTTGTAGCTACCCCTACAATAAAACTGAACTTCTGGCCAAAGACTTTCTCACCATCCAGGATCAAATGAAAGCCATCTGCTTCGATTTCCTTTTCCAAATATGGCGTTGAAGTAAAGTGAGCGGTGATTTCCGTACCAGAAAGCAAAGCATTCATTCCATCGGGATGAGACAACGTTACAAGCTGATTGTCCAGCCTTTCAGGATCATTGAATGCTTCTTTACA
>JAAXUP010000060.1 GCA_013335935.1 Eubacteriaceae bacterium
GATCGAGGCCTTTTTTGGTCACAAGGCCCACCCCTTTGCCCCCTGTGATGATGATATCCCCTGAATTGTTGGCAGACACGGCGGCATAAATAAGGATTCCGTTAGTTACATCAGGATCATCTCCGGCATCTTTTCTTACTGCGCACCTTACTGTCTTTCCATTTGGAGTCTCCACGGACACATGGACATCTTCCACTGCAAGCTTTAACTCCCAACCCTTAGGGGTATCAATGGTGACCGATTCAGAAATTACTCCTGAGTAGAGTATGTGCGCTGCTGCCTTGGCAGCTGCCGCAGCGCAGGATCCTGTCGTATGCCCAAATCTCAATTTTTTTTGATCTTTAATAATGAATCTCTCCATAATTTACCTTTCGTTATCAATCAGGTAGAGGATCGCATTGAATATGGCAACAGCAATCGTGCTGCCTCCTTTTCTTCCGTTGACAACAACCGATGGGATCCCAGTCAGTGAAAAATCTTCTTTTGATTCTTTTGCTCCAACAAAGCCTACAGGAACAGCTATGACCAGATCAGGTTTTACTTCACCCTTCCTGATTTTTTCACTTAGCGTGAATAAGGCAGTAGGTGCGTTTCCAATGATGAATATTTTAATATCAGGGTTTCGGCAAGCTTTCTCCATGGAAACGATGCTTCTTGTTACACCCCGCAATTTCGCTTCCTCAATGACCTCAGGTTTGGCTACATAGTTCACGATTTCGCAGCCCATTCTTCCAAGTGTCCTGGGATTGATCCCGGCTTTGATCATGTTCGTATCCGCATAAATTTTGACCCCTTTTTTTATGCTTCTTATTGCATGACTGATGGGTTCGTTTATGAATTTTGTGATTTCACTATATTCAAAATCTGCTGAGGTATGGATCACTCTTTTGATAACCATCAGTTCTTCCTTAGTGAAGGAATTTCTTAATTTTGGATCCATTTCCAGGTCAATGATTTCAAAGCTTTTTTCTTCAATAGCCATAGGTTTTACTACGTAATCCATTTAAATCTCCCCTTTTAGATTAAAATTTCCTGCCCTTCCATGGCTTTCGCTGCATGGCTTACAAAAATATCCCTTATTCCCTTGATTTCACCCAAACCCTTGATGATCGCCTGGGTTTGATAACCTCTTCCCTCAAGGATCATTCTCCATGAGTCTTCATCATCACCTGCCATATCTTCCAGAATATGGTCTCCAGCCACAGTCATTAAAGGCAGAAGATGAATTTTATTGACGTTTTTGGTCTCCATGGATCTGATGGCATTGTCCAGAGGCGGATAACCTTCAACAGTGGCGATATGAACCGAGTCAAAACCCTTATCCTTCAGCATATAGTCCAGGGCAGGATAAGCGGCATTCCCATTATGTTCCGAACCGTGACCCATGAAGACCACGGCTTCTTTAGACTTGAAATCATATTCCCGGTCAAGAATGTGGATTACTTCATGATAGTCCTCAACTGAATTCAGAAGGGGTCTTCCAATAGCAAGGCGCTTGAACTTGCCTCTGAAATGACTTGCGCTATTAATTACCTTATCAAACTCTGATCCATTAATAATATGAGTTGGCTGGATGGTTATGTCGTCGAACCCTTCAGCTAAAAGCTTTTCCAGTGCTTCCTGGGTATTGTCGATATGAATATTATCTCTGGTTTTGAGTTTTTTCATGATCATTCCCGACGTCCATGCTCTTCGTACCGGAATATCCGGAAAAGCATTTTGGATCGACTCTTCGATCTTATCGATGTTTTTTTCTCTTGTCTCATGGTAGCTTGTACCAAAGCTTACTACCAGGATGGCTTTTTTGGTAGACATATGAATTCTCCTTTTTGGTGGTTGGGTGGTTGGCTTTTTAGTTGTTGGCTTAAATGTTTAAATGCTTAAATGCTTAAAAATATCGAGTCAAGACATTCTTAAAACTTTCAGCCTTAATGCGGAACGCACACAATGCGTTCCCTACAAAATGCGTTTAAATGCTTTTGTTTTTGGCTAACCACCAACGAGTCGCTAGTCTCTTGTCACTAGTCCCTAGTTGCAAGTCGTAAGTATGCCTGATTTATACACTTATGCATTTCAACGTTTTGGCATCTCAACGCTTCAGCGCACCATAGGTGCATTCAGCACTTACGCGCTTCTGTTGTTCTTAATGATAATCAATGTAAAATATCCGATGTCTTCCGGAAGAAGGCCCCGGGAGACGGTTTCGTTTGGACCGCCGCAGTCAGTTACCGCGTAGATCTTGTCATGTAGCATTCGTTCTTCCACAACGCTGTTAATGATGTCGATTGATGGTGTAGCCTTCATGATCACGATATCCTGAAAGTGATCAAGCGCATTTTCCAGATCCTTTTTATCCTGAATATCAGTCAATACGCAGAAACTCTCATTCCCCTGACATATGGGGATGTTTAAAACAGCCGCTGAAGCGCAAAAGGAGGTAATGCCCGGCACCGTGACCAGTTTTATGCCAAGCTCGTTTAAGTATGGAATCATATAGGAATAGGTGCTGTATACCATGGGATCACCAATGGTGAGTATGGCCAGATTCTTTCCCTGTGATAACAAGGCAGCGACCTTGGAGGAATTTTCTGCCCACTTGGCCTCAAGGGATTCCTTGTGAGTCCTTAGATTTACCATAGGAAATTCCAGCTCGTGGATCACGGCATCCTTTCTGAGATAGCTTTTGGCAATGGTATAAGCTTTGCTTTCTTTTCCTTCTCTTGTAATGGGGGTCAGGATGATATCGATCTCTCCCAATAGGTTTATCGCCTTGGCGGTGATGAGTTCCGGATCTCCCGGTCCTACTCCTATCCCATATAAAGTACCTTGTTGTGTCATTGGATTACCTGCTTTCGTTAGTAGTTAGCTGTTCAAGTACTGTTTCGTGGGCGGTTATCGTTTTCTCTATCTCGGCGTCTGTGTGGGCAGAAGAAAGGAATAATGCTTCAAACTGCGCCGGCGGAAACAGGATTCCCTCATTCAACATTCCTTTAAAATATTTCGCATAACGTATAGTATCGCTTTTCATGACATCCCCGAAGTTGTTTACAGGACCTTCATTCATAAATACACTGAGCATTCCCTTCACACGGTTGACAGTAATTTTTGCCCCGTGTTTTTCTGCGCCGTCCTTGAAGCCTTTTTCAAGGATAATCGCTTTTCTCTCCAATTCCGTGTAGATCTCCGGATTATTTTTGAGGTGTTTCAGCGTGTTCAAGCCCAAATGCATTGCCAGTGGATTCCCTGACAAAGTTCCTGCCTGGTAAACACCACCAAGCGGGGCTACGATAGACATGATATCTCTTCTACCTCCGTAAGCCCCCACAGGAAGTCCTCCTCCAATGATTTTACCAAAACAGGTGATATCCGGCTTGATCCCGTAAAGCTCTGCCGCTCCTCCAAGTCCAATTCGGAAGCCTGTGATGACTTCATCAAAGATCAGAAGGGCTCCATATTTTTCAGTAAGCTTTCTTGCAGCCTTTAAAAATTCCAACTCTGCTGGTACGATCCCCATATTCCCTGGGACAGGTTCCAGGATCAAGCCGGCAATATCATCTCCAAGACTTTTAAAGATCTCTTCGAGATTCTCAATATTGTTGTATTCCCCAACGATGGTGCTGTTTAAGAGGTCTCTAGGAACACCGCTGCTTGTGGGGGTATTATAGGTCAGGGTCCCTGAACCGGATTTTACAAGCAGGCCATCGAAGTGTCCGTGATAGCAGCCTTCGAATTTAACGATTTTATCTTTTCCTGTAAAACCACGGGCAAGCCTGATTGCACTCATAGTGGCTTCGGTGCCGGAATTTACCATACGTATCATCTCAACAGAAGGATAGAGCTCATTGATCAGCTTTGCGATTTCCGTTTCCTTTTCAGTTGCCAGACCGAAGGTGATCCCCTTTTTAAATACGTCCATCGCTCCTTCGTAGACCACAGGATTGCTATGTCCGAGAATCAGCGGCCCCCAGCTGCATATGTAATCAATATATTCATTTCCGTCTACGTCTGTTAATCTTGCTCCATGACCTTCAGCGGCAAAAACTGAAGCCATATCCACGCTTTTAAACGCTCGAACAGGACTATTTACCCCTCCCGGAATATATTTTTGTGCTTCTATAAATAGTTCTTCTGATTTTTTTAAGTTCATATTTTCCCTGCCAGCTCCTTTGCAAAATACGTGATAATGATATCTGCTCCTGCTCTTTTCATAGAAAGAAGGGTTTCAAGAATTACATCTTCGTTCATCAAACCTTTTTCAACTGCCATTTTCAGCATCGAATATTCACCGCTGACGTTATATGCTGCAACCGGCACCTCTGAAATTTCCTTGATTTTGCAGATGATATCCAGATACGAAAGGGCTGGCTTCACCATGATGATGTCAGCTCCTTCTTCCATATCCAAAGCCGCTTCAAGGATCGCTTCCCTAGAATTTGCAGGATCCATCTGATAGGATTTCCTGTCTCCAAAGGATGGCGCCGAACCGGCCGCTTCCCTGAAGGGGCCATAGTAGGCGGATGAATACTTTGCACTGTAGGCCATGATCGGCACATTTTCAAATCCATTGGCGTCAAGCACCTGGCGAATATAACCAACTCGTCCATCCATCATGTCGGAGGGAGCGACCATATCGGCACCTGCTTTTGCATGGCTTAAGGCGGTTTTCCCCAGATATTCTAAGGTGATATCATTTTGAACATATCCCTTACAGTCTAAAATTCCGCAGTGGCCATGTGAAGTATATTCGCACATGCATACATCGGTTATGATGTAGATCTTATCGCCGAAGGTTTCTTTAAGAGACTTTACCCCTTCTTGAATGATCCCGTCTTCTGCGTAACCCTGGGTTCCCACAGGATCCTTGTCATCAGGGATCCCGAAAAGCATGATTTTGTCGATTCCAAGTCCGATCAGCAGGTCAACCTCCTGGAGCAGCATATCTATCGAAAAATGGTAATTTCCAGGCATGGAAGAAATTTCATTCTTGATTTTCTCCCCTTCTACCACGAATAGCGGATACACCAGGTCTTCCAGATTAAGCTTCGTTTCCCTGACCATTTTTCTTACGATTTCGTTTTTTCTAAGTCTTCGGGGTCTTCTTGTTATTTGCATATGTTCTTCTCCTTCCATCAGTGGCAGCTATCAAAATTAGCTTAAGTGTTTCGTAATTCAGCGCTGAACGCACAAAATGCGTTCCCTACACATTAGTCTCAATCACTAAGTTTTTCGGGCGATCACTGATCGCCCCTACTGTTCGGATTTTCAACGTTTCAACACTTCAACACTTCAACGCCTTTGTATTCTGCTTTTCGCCAACCACCCAACCACCTAACCACCCAAAACCTCAATCATCCCCGGGATGTCATAAACTTCCGCTTCAGAGGACACAAGAAAACCGTTGTCTCTTATGGTTTCCGAAGTAACTGGGCCGATGGATACGAGTTTTGATTTCTTTAGCAGCTCTTTTTTGTCCCCCAGTATTTTGATCAGGTTTTTGACCGTTGATGAACTGGTGAAGGTCACATAGTCGATTTCATTATTTTCAAGCATTTCCACGATTTCATCTTTGTCCTGGATACCTTCACCAATAATGGTTTCATATATTTTAACTTCCTGAACGACACAGTGTTTTTTAAGCTGATCGGTAAGGTAATCTCTTGCCTCTTTTGCCCTGGGAATGAGGATTTTGTCTTCCGGTTTGAGAAGAGGCAGGATTTCTTCGTAGATGCTTTCCGCAATATACTTTGCCGGGATGATATCCGGTTTTAATGAATATTTCATTAATTCATCAGCAGTCACTTTACCGATTACGGCAATTTTTATGTGAGAAAGCTGTCTTACATCAAAGCCTGCTTTAAAAAGATTCTCGAAGAAAATTCTGACTCCATTCTGGCTTGTGAAAATCAGCCAGGAATAATCTTTGAGGTTTTTTATCTGTTCCACGATATCCGTCTGAGGGCTGATATCTTTTATACTGATGGTTGGAAACTCTACAGCCTCCCCACCAAGATCATGTATTTTTTCGGTCAGGCTGCTGGCCTGCTCTCTGGCTCTTGTCACCAGGATTTTTTTGCCGAACAGGGGTTTATTCTCGAAGAAATTCAGTTTCTCCCTTAAATTTACCACGCTTCCCACCACAATGATTCCAGGAGAACCGATGGCGTTATCCAGAGCAGTCTTGTAGATCGTCTCAAGAGTTCCGGTTACTGCCCGCTGTTTTTTAGTGGATGCCCAGTTTACGATAGCTGCCGGGGTGGAAGCCTCCATGCCGTTTGCAATCAGGCTATTTGCGATCTTATCCAGCTGAGCCATTCCCATGAGAAAAACAAGGGTGCCTTTTAATTTCGCAAGTGTTGGCCAGTCCAGCTCGCTGTCTTCATCCTTCAGATGACCGGTTATCACATGAAAGGATGACGCGTGATCTCTGTGGGTTATGGGGATCCCTCCATAGGCGAGACCTCCGATGGCCGAGGTGATGCCGGGAACAACCTCAACCTCTACCCCACGGTCTACAAGGTATTCTCCTTCTTCTCCGCCTCTTCCAAAAACATAAGGATCTCCTCCCTTAAGCCTCGTCACCACAAGGCCTTCAAGTGCCTTGTCACAAATAATGTCGTTTATTTCATCCTGAGTCTTTGTGTGGTTGCTGGACTCTTTCCCAACATAGATGAACTCACACCCGGACTTTGCATATTTCAAGAGTTCCTTGCCAACCAGACGGTCGTATACTACAACGTCTGCCTCCTCTATTGTCTGTAGTCCTTTTAGGGTGATGAGTTTGTAATCCCCGGGACCAGCTCCTACCAGATATACTTTACCTTTCATATTCGGCGATCTCTCCTTTTACCAATTCTGCAAGTCTGTAGCCTAATTCCTTTGATTGTGAAATCTCCCCTCGCAGTTCTTTTCTGACAAGTATGGAGCCGTCTTCATTGCCCAAAAGTCCTTCCAACAGGATTTCATCGTTGCTAACCGTGCAAAGAGCACCGATAGGCACATGGCAGCTGCCATTGATGCCGTCTAAAAAAGCTCTCTCCGCATCAGCCTGGATCTGCGTTTCCGCATCCAGAATACTTTTTATGATTTCATGGAGCACAACATTATCTTTTCTGATTTCCAGACCCAGGGTACCCTGGGCAGGAGAAGGAAGCATCACTTCAGGTTCAAGATATTCGAAGCTGCCTTCAAGTTTATCAATCAGTCCCAATCGCTTTATCCCAGCGGCTGCCATGATGATCCCGTCAAGGTTTTGTTCCTTCATTTTCCTCAGCCGGGTATCCACGTTGCCTCGGATGGGTAGAATCTCCAGATCAGGCCGTTTTTTTAGGATCTGATACTCTCTTCTTTTGCTTCCGGTAGCAATTTTAGCACCCACAGGCAGACCTTCAAGTGACTGGCAGTCATGATTCATGATCAGAATATCCCGAAAATCCTCTCTTTTAGGAGTGTATGAAAACATCAGCTCGTCAGGAAGAGTACCTGGCATGTCCTTCATGGAGTGGACCGCAACATCGATTTTCTTCTCAATGAGAGCTTCCTCGATTTCCTTGACGAATATTCCTTTTTCGCCTATTTTATCAAGGCTGACATCCTGAATGATGTCTCCCCTGGTTTTGATGATTATAAGTTCATAATCAAAGCCATCCACTTTCGATTTAATTTTTTCCATAATATCCGTGCACTGGGCGATGGCCAGCTTGCTGCCTCTTGTTCCTACTTTAATCTTCATTGGTATCGTTCCTTTCCCAGTCCTTATCCCAATTGCCGCACTGGTTAGCCAGATTTTTAAGCAGCTCCCTGCGGGATTCCTCGTTCATATCGCTCTTTAATATCTTTTCTCTTTTCTCTCCATAAGCGTTCAGGATCTCTTCCCACTCTTTGCCGTAGTGTTCCTTTAGTTCTCTGATGATTCTCCCGGATATTGCCGGACTTTTCCCGCCGGTGGATACTGCCAGGGTCAGGTCTCCTCTACTGAAGGAGGACATGTTCATAAAGTTTGACAGTTTCTGGTTCCCAACCCCGTTGATCAGTAAACCCAGTTTCCGACATTCCTCAGAAATTCTGCTATCTGTAGCTCCATGGCCGGTTGCCGCAAATATCAGCTGCATTCCCTTTAAGAATTGGCTGCTGTAATCAGCCTCGATCATCAGGAGATTATTCACATATTCTTCTTTAAGCTCGAGAAAATCTTCATGGAATTTTTGTGAAACAACCGTTACGTCAGCTCCTTCCTTAAGAAGATCCCTGCACTTTCTCAGGGCAATTTTTCCGCCTCCAACGATCAGTATTTTCATGTTTTTAACATCAACTGCAATGGCATATCCCATATCAGGCTCCTGTATGATCCATCAATTTATTTAAAATCAGTTTATAGTCCTTGTGGTCGGCGGTATGATCCTCCTTCAGCAGGACCATAGGTTTTTTAAGGTTCTTTTTCAAGGATGATGCCAGGAGTTTTTCAATAAGCTCCGCATCCTTTGAGGTCATGTCGACAGCACTTAATATGCTTTCCATAGCATCATTTTTGATCTTCTCGCATTTTAAATGGATCAAATGAATCAGAGGATCGATCTTCAAACCATGCCTCCACTGGATAAACTCCTCAGTTTTGAGTAAAATTTCTTTCTCTGCGACTTTTACGATATCTTTTCTGTGGCTGAGATTCTCGTCGATCACCTTGTTCAGGTCGTCAATGCCGTATAAATAAATATTCGCCTGTTTGTTTACCTCTACATCCACATCCCTGGGCAGGGCAAGGTCAAGAATATACAAAGGTTTTTCCCTTGCAGGTATTTTGTGACCTTCGAATACAATATGTGGAGATGCTGTCGCTGTGATCAATACGTCCACTTCCTTTAGAAGCTCATATCGTTCTTCGTAAACGGCTGGTATCACCCCGGTATTTTCTTCAATAATGCCATTTATCTTCTGATGGGTCCTGTTGGTGAGGTAGATTTTTTCCGGGGATTCTTCCAACATGTATTTCAGCGCCAGGGTACCCATATTTCCTGCCCCGATAATAAGCACTTTCAATCCTGCCAAGCTGCCGAGTTCCTGCTTCAGAAGTTTAAGTCCCACATAGCTGACGGAAAGTGGGTTTTCCGATATTTTATATTCACTTCGGAGCTGCTTGGAGAAGGTGATGGCTTCCCGGAAGAGCTTATTCAGCACTTTCCCGCTGAAACCATTGTCCATGGAAAAATCGCTGGCTTCCTTGACCTGTCCCAGAATCTGATCCTCCCCCAGGACTAAAGAATCAAAGCCTGCTGCAACCTTGAAAATATGCTCAACTGCGGCTTTCTCTTTATTCACTGTAAGATATTGGGATACATCCATCGTCCTGACCATTTTCTGATAGTAGTCCGATACGTACAGGATATGTTCCTCCATGGATTCCGAAACGATGGTTATCTCGCTTCGGTTGCAGGTCGAGAGGATCACACACTCGGTAATTCCCCTTGAGACAAAATCTTCGCAGGCCTCTTTTTTATGAGTCGTTGTGAAAGCTGCCTTTTCCCTTATTTCGATGGGTGCCTTATTATGGTTGATTCCGATCACTGCTATCTGCATTTTCTTCACTCCAGTATTTGTATAGGTGCTCTTCTTTTTTAAAGAGGGGAATACCCAGTTTTTTGTGGATCTTCACCAGCCAGGGCTGCTCAAGTCCGCATTCCTTCAGTACCGGTTCATCTAAAAAAACTTCTTCTCCTGTTCCCTGTTTTACAATTTCGCCTTTTTTCAATATATAGACATAGTTGCAAATATCGTAAATGAAATTCATGTCATGACTTGAAATCACAATTTTCTTGCCCTGAGCGGCTAGTTTCCTGATAATTCCAGCGATGCCATGGGTCATCACAGGGTCAAGACCTGCGGTAGGTTCATCCAACAGGATCACATCACAGTCCATGGCGATGACTCCTGCAATGGCAACACGTTTTTTCTGGCCATAACTTAAGAAGTGAACCGGTCTTTCCTTGATCTCATAAATTCCAGTTTCTTTCAGTGAATCGTTGACTTTTTTCTTTACTTCATCCTCGCTGTAACCAATGTTTCTCAATGCAAAGGCTACATCGTCGAAAACATTTGAATAAAATATCTGTTTGTCTGGATCCTGAAAAACCAAGCTGATCTTTTGCCGATATTCATTAAGGTAACTCTTGCTATATTTGATATTTTCATTTTTGAATTCTATGCTGCCTGCAGTTGGTCTCAATATGCCCATAAGATTTAAAAAAAGTGTAGATTTTCCGGCGCCATTGCCGCCTATGATCCCGGTTATGCTGCCCTTGTTCAAATCGATATTGATATCCTTCAGTGCAATGGTTCCATCCTTATACTCATAGAACAGATCGTTTGTCTTAATCATATTTTCTCCTTATACATAGAAGTTGCCGTTATAATTCTTAACCTCCAGTGCTGTCTTCCAGTCCTTATAGCTGTTCATGACTCTTAAAAAAAGTGTACCCGCTAATATTGAAACCGAGCGGTAAGATGTTTTAAAATTTCTGTAGCCTGATTTCATTTCCAGTGCATTTTGCATATCCGAAAATTCTTCGATAAATACGCTGATGAATCGATACATAAGCACGGTCATTTCAATGACGGATCTTGGTGTTCTTATTTTCTTGAGAATCAAAATTATCTGATTCAAGGGTATGGTAAGGGAGATGAAATATGTGGCAGACAGACAGGCCAGACTTCGGGTCAAAAGCATCATGGCCATGTTAAGGGATCCGTCGCTGATCCCAAAATAAAATCCTAATAATTTTACACTTACCAGGAAATCTCCCCTTGCCGGTGAGACCGACACCAGGATCGTTGCAATACTTAACAGAAGGAAGGATGCCGGGATCCGAAAAAGCTTTAGATAGGCTGTGAATTTTATCCCTGCCATCAGTACCACCGCCAAGGCAGCAAGCACTGTTATTGCCATATGGACGTAAACATTGCTGGTCATTATCGCAATCAACAACCCAGCTCCAGCCCAGAGTCCTTTGATATAAGGGTTTCGTGTTGAAAGCCTGTTTGAGTTTGCATAAATATCAATCTGAAGCATTTTTTTTCAAACCTTTCTTGTACCCGAAATAATATGCAATTACTGAAGCACCTAATGCTGCCTGGAAAGCGAAAAGCAGACTTTCAATTTCTCCGCTGGCAGGTTCAAGGATGCTGGAAAACCAGGGTTGATAATTTGGATCGATATCCGAAATGACGCCTTCTGCCTCACCATCAGCTCCGCCAAATTCTGCGTTTTTCATCATAGCAAGAGGCCCGATGATGATGATAAATAATAAGATAATGATGAGAATTTTAGTCGATTTTTTCATACGCCATGCCTTCTCCTTCATATTCAATGATTTTATTATAAGCCAGGGATGTAATGAGTCCTTCCCCTATGGCTATAGGAATCTGGGTAAGAGCGAATATCATGAGAAACTTTAGCAAAGCTCCGCTGAACCCGGTTACAGGATCTGGAAAAGCCAGTCCCAGCTGCATGGAAGTGACGATATACGTAAAAAGGTCTGCTGCCGCTGCTGCAATAAATACAGAAAAACTGGTATTGACCTTTGCTTTTTTTAAGGCTTTAAACAAGAACCAGGCAACAAAGGGACCGGCAACGGCCATGGAGAATGCGTTGGCGCCTAAGGTCGTTATCCCTCCGTGTGCAAGAAGGAGCGCCTGGAACAGCAAAACAATGACACCCAGGACAGTCATGACGGTGGGTCCGAAAAGTATGGCTCCCAGGCCTACCCCTGTTGGATGTGAACAACTGCCGGTGACAGAGGGTATTTTTAGGGCCGACAACAAAAACACGAAAGCTCCGGCCAATGCCACCAATAACTTTTTATCCGGATCATCCTTGAAGATTTTGTTTAGCTTCTTAACGCCTGCGATGAAGAAGGGTGATGCAAGGGCAAACCAGAAAAGCGCCCATCCTTTTGGAAGAAATCCTTCCATGATATGCATGGCCTGGACCTCACCCTGAAAGAAAATAATCGTTAGAAAAAGTGATAACGATAACAGACCATACATTTTATTTCTTTTCGATTTCATATGCATTCCTCCTTCTTAACACGAGAACAGCGTCTTTGACGCATTATTCTCGTGTGATAGGAAAGTTTGGTCCTCAGCGAGCTAGTCGAACTTTCCTATCACAAAAAAAATCCCAACCTAAGGTTGGGATACATAAACAGTCAAAACTATTTACAGCAAACATCTTCCCTCCGAAGCATTACGGTCGAAACAGGCAGGTCTCCTGACTTGGAATCATTCTACTCCCGGAACACCTTCCCACAATAAAATTGCAGTGGCATAAACATCCGGTTTCGTCATCCTTACAGTAGCGGGGGCTGTAGAGGTCTTTCACCTCATTCCCTATTAATCTTAAGAACCTGAATCAAAAATATTCAATTTTCTAAACCCAATTTTAACACATGTATAGACATCCTGCAAACTATTTTTGTAGCTAATATTTTAAGATTTTTAATCTTTTATTAAGTTTTATGGGTTATACTAGTTTTTGTAATCATAACAGTAAACAGATCAAAGGAGAGACGTAAATGAAATTAGGAAAAAAGAATTCTGAAAAGA
>JAAXUP010000136.1 GCA_013335935.1 Eubacteriaceae bacterium
ATGATTTCTTCTCCGAAATATCCGATTATTTCTTCACGCAAGCAGTTATTCGTGTGACAGTAATTAACCAGCGTTTGAAGGTTCTCAAGCTGCATTTTTTCTCTTTCCGGACTGATGGTGCTTTGGGCAATCAATAGCTTCTGCTTGACAATATCTGCAGGTGAATACATGAGTATGCAGTCGCTCTTTTTTCCGTCCCGGCCTGCACGTCCAGCCTCCTGATAGTATGCCTCCATATTTTTTGGCATATTATAATGGATGACAAACCTGACATCTGGTTTGTCAATTCCCATCCCGAAAGCATTGGTAGCCACAATAATTTTTATATGATCCATCATAAACGCATCCTGAACCTGTGTCCTGGTTTCATTATCCATACCGCCGTGATAGCCTGCAGCTAAAAAACCGCTTTCTTTCAATTTAACCGTCAGAGATTCAGTTACTTTCCTGGTGGCGCAGTAGATAATCCCGGATTCACCTGTGAAATTGTTTTGCAGGTAGGATTTAAGATAACGGAATTTATCCTGAGGTTTAACCACCTGATAAATCAGATTCTCACGATCGAATCCAGTAACCAGTTCATAGGGAGACCGAAGCTCCAGCAGGTTTTTGATATCTTGGATCACATAGGCTGTCGCTGTTGCCGTGAAGGCTGCGATAGTGGGACGCGTTTCAAGCCTTGAAATAAATCGGGGGATCTCCCGATAACCCGGTCTGAATTCATGTCCCCATTGACTGATGCAATGAGCCTCATCGATCCCTATCAAAAATATCTTTAAGTTTTGGCATAAATATAAAAAGCTCTCTGTAAGCAGCCGCTCGGGAGCTACATAGATAAGCTTATATTTTCCCTGAAGAATTTCTTCCACTCGATGGTTTGTCTCTGAAACGGTCAGGGAGCTGTTCAGGAAAGTTGCTTCAATTCCGCTTTCCAGCAGCCCGTCCACCTGATCCTTCATCAATGCAATGAGGGGAGAGATCACCAAGGTCACCCCTTCTCCCATTATTGCAGGGAGCTGATAACACAGGCTTTTCCCGCCACCCGTTGGCATAATTGCCAGGGCGTCGTGACCATTCATGATATGGTCGATGATCTCATCCTGACCCGTCCGGAAGGTGTCGTAACCAAAATGTTTCTTTAGCAATTCATATCGATTCATTCAAAAACTCCTTTATGTTAAAACACTTCTATATTGTAACAGATTTTGTTTCAAATAAATCTACAAAATAATATGTACATATTTGTATAATTAGCATTTATTTCTATATATGATAATATAAGTTGTTCAATTGGCAATAAAGTGATACAATAAACCTACTGACAGAAGTCACTTTTTTAGAAGTGGCGTTTTTTGTAGGGAATAAAGTAAAATATATCCATTATAACCAAATATTAATATTTTGTTGAAAATAGAAAATGAGGTGCTGTAAAGTGGGAGATAAAAATCCGAATAAACAGAAAAAAAAGAAAAAAGAAATCGAAAAGGTACCTGTACAAACAGGGGCTGAAACTGAAATGAACATAGTGAAAAAACTCAACAATAACAAAAAAAGATGAGTAGATTGATATAAATTCTAATTCAAATAAAACTGCAATAAGTGGCTCAATTCGCATTTCATAATTTGAGTCACTTATTTTATGTGATAGGAAAGTCCGACTAGCTCACTGAGGTCCAAACTTTACTGTCAAACGTGAATAATTAGTAGCCGACACTGCAAGTTATGAGCAATTTAAGGAGATGAGTAGATGAATTATCTGTATAATAATTATTTTGTGATCGGTATCGTGTTAACTTTGATACTGATTCTTTGGTTTACTTTTAACAGGTATCAAAAAAATAGAAATACCAGCATACGTGAGGCTTCTCTGACGGTGGAGGAACTGGAGGATCACGCCAGAAAAATTGCGATAGGACATGCGGTTTCTTCCAAACGGAATATTTTGGATTGGCCTGTGGCGCGTATGAATGATAACTTCAACTTCATTCTTCAGGTTTATAAAGGCTTGAACAAAGATGTCATGGAAAAGAGATCCGTTCCACCAGCGGCAGAATGGCTTCTTGATAATTTTTATATCATTGAAGAACAGGTGACAGGCATCAGAATAGACTTGACGAAAAAGACCTATTATCGTTTGCCAGTCTTGAAAAAAGGTCCCTACAAAGGTTATACCCGAATTTTTGCCATAGCCATAGAATTGGTATCCCATATTGACGGGCAAATCGAAGAGAGCACACTTCAGAAATACCTGGATGCTTATCAGTCTCATCATATCCTTTTCGAACGAGAAATCAGTATAATTCCGATCATGATCCGATTAGCCTTGATCGAAAATATCCGTGTGATCTGCGAAAAGATAAGTGACACTCAATCCCAATGGAATAAAGCAGACGAAATCGTCAAGAACTGGTGGACTAATGATGTGGTCGACCCTGAAAAAATAGTCAGGCTATTTAAAAATAATATTGATGCCATCAATGAAGCCAATCCATCCTTTGTGGAACACCTTTTCTATAAATTAAGACTTTCCGGACGCAGCTATTCAAATGTTTTACGATTCATCGACGAAATACTTGACCGGTTTTGTACAACTGCCGAAATCATCGCTCAAAAGGAACATAATGCTCAGGCAGTCAGTACCGTTTCCATCGGAAATTGCATCGTCAGCCTCAAATATGTATCAAGTTTGAATTGGGTGAATTTGTTCGAATCCACCAGTCATTTAGAAAAAATCCTTCAGCAGGATCCTGACGGTACATATTTACTTATGGATGTTGATTCCCGAAATTATTATAGACTCCGGATTGAAAAACTAGCAAAATATTATGGTGTTTCAGAGCTTCACATCGCCAGAGAAGCGATTGGTCTTGCTAAAGAAGCTTTCCTGGAATTTGTTCAAAATTCGGATGAAAGCAACCAGGCAAAGAGAAAATCCCATGTAGGGTATTACCTCTTGGGCAACGGCCTTAAAAGTCTGGAAAACAGACAAAAAGGTGAGACTACTCGGGTTACAAAAATCAAACGCAGCATATCATCTTATCCTGGTATCATCTATATGGGTTCTATTGGCGTAATAACCGCACTGATCATTAAATTCGCTATTGACTACGCGATGAATTTCTTAGATTCCAATCAAGTGTATTTTGCAATAATCGTTGGGTTGGTCGTTCTCATCCCGGCTTCAGAAATGGCGATTTCCATTATGAACTGGTTAGTTCCAAAAATTAAAAAACCGGCAGTTTTTCCCCGAATCGAGCTTAAGGATGGCATCCCAGAGATGATGAGCACTATGGTCGTTATGCCGGCGTTGATCACGGACAAAAAAAGAGTGATCGAGTTACTTGAAAACATGGAAGATCACTACCTGGCAAACAGCGATGAAAATTTATATTTTGCTTTGATTGGTGCTTTCAAGGATTCAGAAAATTCAACCAACAAAGAGGATAAAAGCGTTCTGGCGGAAGCTTTTTCCGGGATACGCGCATTAAACTTAAAATATGCAAATCAAGAAAAGGATATCTTTTATTTCTATAACCGTCTGAGGACTTTCAATGAAAATGATAATACCTGGACAGGCTGGGAAAGAAAAAGAGGAGCCCTGATGGAATTTAACGAAATGCTCCTGGGCTCACAGGAAACAAGTTTCTCTTCCTTTTCCAACATGGTGCTTCCTACCGCAAACATCAAATATATCATCACCCTGGACGCCGACACGGTTTTACCTTTAGGCATGGCTAAAAAAATGATCGGCACCATGGCTCATCCCTTAAACATCCCTATTATTGATGAGGAAAAGGGGATCGTTACAGAAGGTTATGGACTTATGCAGCCAAGGATTTCCTTCGATATCGACAGCTCGAATCAATCCGTTTTCTCAAGGATCTACACCGGCCAGGAGGGAATGGATCCCTATGCCAGCGCAATTTCAGATGTTTATCAGGATCTTTTTCATGAAGGAATCTACACCGGAAAGGGAATCTACGATCTCAGGGTATTCCAAAGTGTGTTAGAGGATGTCGTCCCTGAAAATGCGATCCTCAGCCATGATTTACTGGAAGGATCTTATGTAAGAGCAGCACTTGTCACTGACCTTGAACTGGTGGATTCCTATCCTTCCCGCTACAACTCCTACATGGCAAGACTTCACCGATGGATTCGTGGAGACTGGCAACTGATTCCATGGATGAGCAGGAGTATTTATGATCGTAATAATCAGCGAATCAAAAATCCACTTTCCTATGTTTCCATCTGGAAGATGGCAGATAATCTGAGAAGGAGTCTTATGGCTCCTGCAATCATGGTTCTGATCTTCTCAGGCTTTAGTTTTCTCCCCGGAAGCAGCTTCTTTTGGACTGGGCTGGGGATAGCTGCACTTGGTCTTCCTTTTATCATATCCTTAATTGGCCGGGTATTTAACGGCGGGCTAAGACCCGACAGGATCAAAAGGCATATTCCAGGATTTTTCGGGCTATTGGCTCCTTTATTTCAATTCTT
>JAAXUP010000009.1 GCA_013335935.1 Eubacteriaceae bacterium
CTGCTGGCAGCTTGTACCCATTGGTTATAACAGCCTCTCCGACCATGCACCCACCAATACGGTCGCATTCCCTTTGCAGTTCTTCCGCACCAGCGGCTGAGAAAATCGCGCCGCAGACACCCCCACCCATTTTCAGGGCAGTATTCGCTGCATTTACAATAGCATCAACCTGCATTTTTGTGATGTCATTTCTGACGATTTCAAACGGCATACCGTAATCCCCCTTTTATCCTATTACAAAGCTATTGATCAGGTCATAAACTCTCAGGAGCAGGTTATCCATCTTTTTACCCTTGAAAAACTTCAACTCGATACTGATTCCTCCTGAAAGGGTAAGCTTGATTTCTGAGTCAAGGTCAAAGGTTCCAGCCGTTTCAACCGCATAAGTTATGATATTCTTATAAGGAATGGCAAAATATTCGATCTTTTTACCAGTAATCCCTTGCTTGTCAGCCACCAGAATTCTTTTATCCGTAAATACAGCAACATCCCGCAACGTTTTCACACAAAATTGCACGGTTTCCTTCTGTGAGATGAACGGCTCCAAGTCCTGGGACAGGGGTACCTCATTATAAAAATTAAAAATTTTGTTTAAGTTAATGTCTGCCATATAAAAGCCTCCTATGAATAATCATTAGTGCTTGTCCTGGTACGAAATATAATCATATTATATACTTAATTTCATTAATTTTCTATGCGGTCATAGGATAATCATTCGGTTACACCTATGGTATAATCAAAATAAATACTTTTAATAATCTTAGAACGGTGGATGACATGGACTGGAAAAATCAGATAAGAAATTATAATCCCAGCTGCAGACAGGAAGAAAGGGATAAGGAGATTGCTTTACTCTGCCTTGATACCTATGACAACCTTCTCACCAGAGAAAATCCCGTGATCCATGTCACCAGTTCGGCGTTTATCATAAATCCAAAGGGTGACAGGACACTGATGGTACATCATAACATCTACAATTCCTGGTCCTGGACAGGGGGACATGCGGATGGTGAGGAGGATCTTCTGTCCGTCGCCCTAAAGGAAGCAAAAGAAGAAACCGGGATCGAGAATATCAGGGTTTTGAACCCGGATATATCCTCACTGGATATTCTTCCCGTATTGGGGCATCAGCGAAGAGGAAAATACGTAGCTCCACATTTGCATCTGTCTTTATCTTATCTCGTAGAGGGAGAAGAAGAAGATCCCTTAATCATCAACAAATTTGAAAATAGCGCTGTAAAATGGGTCCCCCTCAAGAAGATCAATGAGTACTCCACGGAAGTCCATATGCATGGCCTTTATGAAAAATTGGTTCGGAAAACCGAGAAGTATTTACATATCGTTCAGCAAAAGTAAGAAGGAGATGTTTCAAGCCTGACCCTGTGTTCTTCCTCGCTTAACAGCATTGCAGGAGTTGACAGATGCAAGATAACCCTCTATTATGTTAAATAAAGGATACAAATCAATAACTTAGTAAGTATAAGTGTACCTTATCAAATTTAATTGGAGGAATCATTCACATGAAAATTGCATTACCATCACGGCTTAATCAAATTGACGACCATTTCGGTCATTGCGAGTATTTCACGGTTTTCACAACGGACAATGCCAACCAAGAAATCATTGACACAGAAATCATCGCATCTCCAACAGGATGCGGCTGTAAATCAAATATCGCACAAATCCTTGCTGCACTGAATGTAAAAATTATGCTCGCGGGCAATATGGGAGAAGGTGCAGTGCGCGTTCTGAATAACGCTGGAATAGAAGTTTTACGGGGATGTTCCGGCGACGTCAAAACCGTTGCGCTTAACTGGCTTGCAGGTTCCCTGACGGACTCTGGGGATTCTTGCCACGAGCATGAGCATAGTTGCCAAAACTGATAGCAAACAAATAAAAATCTTCAAACTGAGGGTATTCAATTACTCAGATTGAAGATTTTTTTATGAACTCAATAGATGTTCTATTCTCCTGTCACTGTCTCATAAGGCCAGTCCATCATCCCTCCAAGGTCGTAAATATTTTTATATCCCATCTCCGCTAGCTGAGCTGAAGCCGCTGCGCTTCGGTTGCCGCTGCGACAGTAAACAAAATAGACGGAATCTTTATCGGGGATGACCTCCTGAGCATTCTCGGCAATAGTATCAACAGGCAAAAGAAGCGCATTTTCGATGTGTCCCTGGGTGTATTCTTCCTGAGTCCTGACATCCACAAGGATGATCCCTTCTTCACTGTCAATTCTCGCTTTTGCATCTTCTGCGGTGATCATGGTGATTCCTCCTTCATCTCCCGGCTGATCATTATTATTTGAATTTGCATCATTCTGGTTTGAACAGCCTGCGGTCAGGCTTATCAATACGATTAAAACTAACAGGATTCTTTTCATCTTCATTTTCCTTTCATAACGATTGGATTGTTCACAGAGGTACCCTCCCAATCAGAATTCAATGCTTCGATATAACAGCTTTCCTGATTTGATTGTAGCTTGCGGGACCAATAAGTACTTTCCGTGGATCTCACCACCATAATTATCTTTCATCGTCATATGATTTTCTTTCAATTTGACGATACATATATCCGCCAGGGCACCAGGTTTTAAGGTTCCAACCTGAGCTTCCATTTTCATCACTTTCGCCGGTCGGAGGGTACAAAGTTTAACGACTTCCTCCAGTGAATAATTTAAGTTCAAATACATGGACATGGTATACAACAGGGAAAACAGAGGTCTTTGGAACATGTTAAATGTTACTAAATCGGTTCCTAAAAAATCAGGTTTGAAATTTTGCTGGAACGATGACTTGATGATTTCAAAGGAAAAACCGCTCCTTCCGCTTGCTACATCGAATAATACACCTCTTTCTTTGGCATCATACAATTCTTTGTAAATTTTCCCTTGGTCATTTAAAATCGTTCTTCCTTTTAATTGATACATATGAACCCATATATCATCCTTACGAAGGATCCTGGCAATTTCCGAAACAGGAACAGAAGGATCCTTGACATGAACGGATAAGGGCAGGCCCACATCCTCTGCAATCTCAATTGCTTTTTCTAAAGGTCTTAGTCCCATATCACCGCAGGATTCCTGACTGATTCGTATTTTCAAACCGATTATCGTATCTATGTAGTTCTTGCAATAATATGAAATCCTCTCTCTATCAAAATATTTAGGATCAATGTTCTCATAGTAGCTTTCCGTAATCAAACCGGAATTGGACACGTTCAAATACGCCTTGATATTCATTAAGGAATTCTGGACCACATGTCTGTAAAAGGCCTCAAAAGTTGAAACACCTGAGGATCCCTGATCAATGGCACTGGTCACCCCTCCCGGCAGCATGATCACATCAGCACAGAAGCTGGGATCACCAACGCCCTGAAATACATGGGTGTGGTTTTCAATCAAGCCTGGAAGGACGTATGCTCCCTCTGCATTGATTGACTGATGGTATTTCACCTCATGTTTTGGTCTTTCCGGAGCTGGCATTATTCTATCCTGATAGATATAAATATCTTTTTTTTCGCTTATACCCATGTATGGGTCTATGACATTCCCATTGCTGATGACAAAATCGTAAATCATAATATACCTTCTTTCAAGGGATCCCGACGGTCGATTTCAGTTTACTTTTTCATTTATTTTCGTTTATTCTTTGATTTGATATAATCTCTGGCGTTTTTCATCCCGCCGAATCCTTCGAACATCTCCGTGACCTTTTCCTTTTCGATCTGTTTGAAGTTCAGGCTTTCATACTTTGCTTCTTTCTTCAATTTCTGATAGCTTATAAGCCTATCCTGGGAAAGGATGCCCTCTTCAATGGCTTGCCGGATGGCACAACCTGGTTCGTCCTTATGTTGGCAGTCCCGAAACCGGCATTGTTTCGAAAGTTCATCAATATCCAGGAACGCCTTCTCCAGGTCAATATTTTCCACACCGAGCTCCCGCATCCCCGGAGTGTCAATGACTGCGCCTCCAGCGGGAACCAGGATCAGCTCCCGTCTTGTGGTGGCGTGCCTTCCCTTGTCGTCCTTTCGGATTTCTCTTGTCTCAATGATTTCTTCCCCCAGCAGACGATTGATCAGCGTGGATTTTCCAACACCTGAAGACCCAATAAAAGCAACGGTTTTTCCAGGAGCAATATAACTTTTTACGGCAAAATATCCATCATCAGTCATACTGGTGGTCACTAGGACATTTGCTCCCAGGGCAACCCTTTCAATTTCTGCGAGCCTGGCAGGAATATCACTGCACAGATCAGCCTTGGTTAGCACAATGACAGGTACTGCGCCGCTGTCCCATGCGATGGACAGATACCGTTCGATCCTTCGCAGATTGAAATCGTTATTTAAAGACATGCAAATAAAAACCGTATCGATATTCGCTGCAACTACCTGTACTTCGTGGGCTGTCCCTGCCGCTTTTCGAACAAAGACGCTTTTTCTTGGCAAAACGCGGTGTATGATTCCGTTACCGGAATGATCATTGTTTCTGTCCACCATCACAAAGTCCCCAACCCCGGGATAATCCCCGTGAGTTCTTACCTCAAAACGGAATTTCCCGGAGATTTCCGCCATGATTTCCCCGCTTTCAAACGCAACCTTGTACAGATCTTTATATTGGGCAGTTACCCTTCCTGGAAAAAGATTGCTGTATTGAGATGCCTCTCGTAATACGTCTTCTGTGAATCCTAAATTTATCATCGTCATATTTTGATTATCCACCACAAGACCATCCTTATTTTTTCGCCCATTTTGAGGCTCTTTCAAGTTCGCCTGTCTTTAAGGGCCCTTCTGAT
Source organism: Eubacteriaceae bacterium (assembly GCA_013335935.1). Classification (GTDB taxonomy): domain Bacteria; phylum Bacillota; class Clostridia; order Eubacteriales; family Alkalibacteraceae; genus JAAXUP01. The sequence goes on from JAAXUP010000009.1 coordinate 4,797, forward strand.
TCCATAACAAAAAATCCCTCTGGCTTCTTTGCCAGTACTCCTCCCTTTTGTTCAAGTTTACGTCCAATAGGTTCAGCCCCGTAACCAAAAAGCTTCACCATGACATTCAGCACTTTATTATTGACTTGTTTCGAATCGATTCGAGTGTCAAAAGCCATGACACTTACTCCTTTCAGCGAATTTGCCGGGAGCCCTATGATAAAATCAAGTATCCCCTTCGTCGGCCGAAAAGCCCTGGTTGGAGACCCGGCAATCAGGAGTTCAACACCCTCCAATGCCCCTGTTTTAAGATCATTTACATGGCTGATCACAACCTCTTCAGGATCGAAGGCGCTTCCCATCGCTTCTGCAATCTGCTTGGTGTTTCCAAAAAAAGTATCATATACGATCAAGGTTTTCATAAAATGCTTCCTTTCTTGTTCCTTTATAAAAATATAATCTTACCTTGACAATATCACAATCAAATGGCAGTTTCCACACAATTATTAAAGAATATTATGCTGAAATACGTGACGGTATTTGGACCATTATTGTAATGGATCCCGCAAAATTCAGCCTGTTTGGTGACAAGAATGCCATATCCTTCTATTGCGGGATACATCCGTTCAGGAAACCTGCAGGGGGAATCAGGATACGTGCAAACTGCGCAGAGGGTACAGCCTTCCGTTGATAAAACAAGGGGATTCTCGTATTCCTTTCTGAAGAGATCTGCAACTTTATCCGTCAATTTTTCATGTTTTATCCGTGCTTCATGCCAGCCCTTGATATCAAAACTATTTTTCATCTCAGTAGCTGTGGTAAACATAAACGCATTTTCGTAGCGGAAGCATTTTTCTTTGCACTCTTCCATAGTGCCTACTGCAGGAGGACATGCCCAGGATGTCCCATACATGCCGCAGCTATTCTTTTCACATAACCCTCGGACTTCGTCAGAGAATAGTATGCTTTCCGGTTTAAAATAGCAATGCTCATGAATCGGAAGCTTTTCTAATTCATTATTTATCAGATCAACTTTTTGTTTATTTTTCACATTCATCTTCTTCTATTCCCTTTCTGCAGCTCATTTAATCAATCAAAAATTTACATTATTCAAATTTAGTGATATATTAACAGAATAGCACATAATTATCACTGATGCTATTTTAACCCGAAGCCAGAATATTTCTATGTAAACGTTTTGATTAAAATAAAATAATGAGGTGAACGAGATGACACAATTCTTGCCAACATTAGTGACCGTATTTACAGTACTGATCGGAATCGTCCTGTTTTTGTGGATCATTGGTTTTAGGATCATCCCCAATAACAAAATCGCTATCATTGAAAAATGGTGGTCTCAAAAAGGCTCCCTGGATATGCAGATCATTGCCCTAAAGGGAGAGGCTGGCTTTCAGCCTCAGGTAATCAGGGGCGGTATTCATTTCCTCACACCGCTGATGTATCGTGTACATATCTGCCCTCTTGTGACGGTTCCCCAAGGACAGATCGCCTACGTATTTGCCCGTGATGGCCAGCCTCTTGAACCCATCCAGACATTGGGTAAAATAATTCCGGAATGCAATAATTTTCAGGATGCCCAAGGTTTTTTACTGAATGGAGGCCAAAGAGGTCCCCAGAGAGGGATCATCCGTGAAGGAACTTACGCCTTTAACCTGGCACAATTTATTATTATCACGGAAGATAAAATTTACTACCTTCCCATGGGTACCAAAGCTGAAGAATCTACCATCATGAACATGACCGACTTGTTGAAAGACAGAAGCGGTTTTACCCCGATTGTCATAAAGGGTACCGATGACAAGGTGGGGATCGTTACCGTCCATGACGGGCTTTCCCTGACTCAGGACGATATTATCGCCCCTGCTGTAGGTGATGACCCGACAGAATCGGGAATTTATCACAATAATTTTCAGGACCCTGAAAAGTTCCTCAAAGCCGGCGGCTTCCGTGGAAGACAGTATCAGGTATTAGTTGAAGGTACCTACTTTATCAATCGTTTTTTTGCTACTGTTGAGCTTATTGAGAAGACCCTTATCGACGTGGGTTATGTCGGGGTAGTTGTTTCCTACATAGGACCCCGGGGAGTAGACTCCACTGGCGAAGATTATAAGCACGGCGAACTTGTTGAGAAAGGTTTTAGAGGTGTATGGAGAGAGCCTTTGATGCCTGGAAAATACGCATTTAATACTTATGCTGGAAAAATCGTCAGGATCCCAACTACGAATATCATCTTAAAATGGATCAGCAACCAGACCGGTTTCCATCGGTTTGATGAAAATCTTACCGAAGTAAGTCTTATTACCAAGGACGCTTTCGAACCTTCACTGCCACTTTCCGTAGTCATGCACATCGACTATCGAAAAGCACCCTTGGTTATCCAGCGATTTGGCGATGTGAAAATGCTGGTTGAACAGACTCTCGATCCCATGGTTTCTGCTTATTTTAAAAACATCGGCCAGACGAAGACTTTGATCCAGCTCATTCAGGACAGGAATGAAATCCAGAATTTAGCCTCCAGTCAGATGAAGGCGAAATTTGATCATTATAATCTTGAACTTGAAGAAGTCCTCATCGGCACTCCGGCCGCTTCCGTAAACGATAATAAAATCGAAGTGATCCTTACTCAGCTGCGGGAACGACAGATCGCCATTGAACGAATTGAAACATACTCCCAGCAGGAAAAGGCAGCAGACAAAGAGAAGGAATTAAGGGAGGCTGAATCTAAAGCGCTGCAGCAAAAATTCCTTACAGAATCAGATATCAATATCCAGATCCAAAGCAATGCCGGAAAAGCAGAATATCAAAGAGCCCTCCAGGAAGCCTCTAAAATTAAAGCGATTGCAGAAGCTGAAGCCGAAAGAGAAGCCCGTGTAGGTATTGGTAAAGCCATTGCCATCGAGGAACAGGTAAAAGCTTATGGCGGACCGCAATATCAGGTCGTACAGGATGTCATGACGAAATTTACGGCAGCCATTGAAAAGTCAAAAGTCGACATTGTACCCAAAACCGTTTTAACCATGGGTGGTGGACAAGGACAAGGCAGTTCAGTAAATGCTTTCGAAATGCTTCTCAATCTATTGATCAGTGAAAAATTGGGAGTCGAACTGAATAAGGGAAACAAGGAAGAAGATTCCCGGGTCAAGACCATAAAAGAGTCCATTATGAAGGCCATGGAAATGGAAACAAGTGCTGCTGTGGAGGCTGGTGCACAGACTGTACCGTCTAAGGAAAACTAAACCCTAAATCTTTCGTGGATGCACACAAAAAGTGGAGACTGAATTCAGCAAATGCCGGATCCAGTCTCCACTCTTCATTTATTTGGCCATTCCAAAAATTGCACCGGAAACAAAAGGTATCAACCAGATCAGCCATACGGCCAAACTGAATTTATGGAAGCTTGCTTTTACCTTATCGCTGTTTTTAATTAAAACCGCCGCTGCCCAAAGAGCATGGAAAAGCATCAGCACGATTGCCAGAAGTCCGGTTATCCCGTGAAAATTGAGTTTAAAACCGTCTCCTACGAGACTGCTCATCAGGGTAGTTCCAAGGGTATCGAACACTAACCCGATGATAAATACTGCCAGATGCCATTTTTTCAATTCACCTTGTTTTTTTTCACTCCAAACACCTATGGTATAGAAGATGAGTGCCATGGTTATGGATAGTACTGCATAGATTAACATGATTGATTCTCCTTTAAATTTTCTTCATAAATTGATGAAGAAGTGCCCTAAGCTGCCGGGCATTCTCCAAGTCGATATTTGCTGAACAGATCAGATCCCTGGGAATGTGTAAAGTTTCCTTCTTAAGGGTTTTTCCCTTCTCTGTCAAACTGATGAATACATTCCGCTCATCGGATCCACGCTTGCGGTCAAGTAATCCTAAAGCTTCCAGTTTCTTCAGTAGGGGCGTCAGCGTCCCGGAATCAAGATAAAGCCTTTCGCCCAAATCTTTTACGGTAACGTCGTCTTCCTCCCAAAGAGCCAATAATGCGATGTATCCTGTATAAGTTAACCCATAGGGCTCCAGCAGCGGTTTATATTTTTTTATGATTTCTTTTGAACTGACATATAATGCAAAGCAAAGCTGATGATCAAGCTTTAACGCTTCTTCTGTAATCTCAAATTCTTCAGGTTTATTCATTCCTTCACGCCACCTCAAATCCTATTATTTATCATTGCACACTATTTAATTGCATGCAATTAATATACCAAATGAACTCCTTCATGTCAAACAATATTTGGACAAGGGGACGTTTCGTTTGTCCCATAGTCCCCTTGCCATCTCATCCTAATTTTTCAGAGATTTTACGACAGCACCTTTACTGAGCCCCATTACTCTGCCGATTTGCCTTATACTTGCTCCGGTATCCAAATATATTTGCTTCAATAATCTTTGCTTTTCATTAGGATCCGTCAAAACCTTATCTTTAAAATATTCTCTACGGATAAGTATTGCTAAATCACTATCTGTATATATTTTTTTTTCTGAATACTCGAGACAGGTTCCCTTCACCAACTCCTTTGTAGTTTTTTCAAAGTTGTTTTTACTATCTATAAGTTCAAATATTATTTCCGGATCGATTATCTTAACATCACTTCTATTTTCATACAAATTTATGTACGCCATGTAGCTGCTCCATTCATATTCCTCGCATGACGCAACCATATAAGCATTCACCGGATTTTGATGGATATACCGCAGAACAGAAATCAGGTACTCCTCGTTCTCAACAGGTTCACTTAAAAATCTGTTCTGAAAAAGATGACCTACTCTTGCGTACTTGCCATTATGCCATTGTGCATAACTAATTGCGATCCTTTTAATACTTATTCCAAGTTCTTCTCCTTCTTTCATCAGGATATGAACGTGGTTATTCATCAGACAATATCCAAGCAAAGAAAATTTTCCGGTTTCCTTTGATTTTGCAATGGAATCAATAAATTTTCTTCTGTCCTCGTTATCAATAAATATATCTCTTTTATCTAAACCTCTAAGCATTACATGATGAATTCCCGTGAGACTTTTTTTTCGATTTTGTCTCGGCATAAAATCACCCCTATTAGACAATTATACAGTCAAACAGGGGTTCCTTTATTCTTTGTAAAATTTAATGTAGTTGGACAAACGAAACGTCCCGCTGTCCGGGTTTTAAATTAATTCAGCCCCTAACTGATATACATTTTCTAAATCGATAGGGAAGACTTCCTCATGTCGCTTTAGCCTCTGCTCTACATCAAACATATCGGAAACGTACTTTGAGTAGTCTTTAAACTGAAGGGTTTCTGTTGAGAAATAGGAACGGGCATCTCCTTGAAAAAGCATTTTACTCAATCTTTCATTGCTAGACAAACTTTCTTCCAAATGCATCTTTTTAACCGCTTCTTCTGGAGCATTCATGGTATAGATGAATAAAGTATTTAGCTTGCCAGTAAACAGTGATCGCTGTTTTTCTTTGGTATAAATTAAATATGGGAACCATAATCTTTCAAGAAAGCATCTCAGCATACCTGTTACGTTCCCGAAATAAATGGGTGAACCAAAAATAACTCCATCCGCATCTCCGAAGTTTTGAAGCAGAGGCGTCAGATCATCCTTCATGGCACATTTTCCGTAATTTTTCCCATCTTTTAATTTACAGGCAAAACAACTGGTACAACCTCTGTAGTCTAAATCGTATAGATTGATCAGCTCTGTGTCTGCACCTTTAGAAGAAGCACCTTCTAATGCACTCTTTAATAATTTCGAGGTATTCCAATCTTTCCTGGGGCTTGCATTATAAGCAACAACTTTCATAAGACCACCATCCTTTAAAATCAATTATAACAAAACGCGGAATGTTTAAACAGCGCAATAAATCACCCCTATTTGACTGCGAACAGTCGAATAGGGGTGATACGTAGATTAAAGTTAGCTGGACAAACGAAACGTCCCGCTGTCCGGGGTTCGATTTATGAAATTCGCATCAGGTTCAGGATATTTCTGGCATCATCGACACCGATCTGCCCAGGTGCGGAAATCTGTTTAGCTGCTGCAAAGGTCATGCAAGACCCTACCAATTCTCCGGCAAGACGGGATACTACCCCCAGAGCTCCCATGGACATGGTGATGCATGGCCGGTCTCCTTTGGATTTCTTCATTTCTAATGTTGCGCTGAGCAAGGTCATGACATCCTCTTCGGATTGGGGCATGACCGCAATTTTTGTGATATCCGCGCCATACTCCTGCATTTTCATCAGTCGTTTTACCAATTCTTCTTTTTCAGGGGTCTTGAAAAAATCATGGTTTGACATAATGACTTTTACATGGTTTTCATGTGCGTATGCAATCAGCTTGTTGATCTCCTCGGCTGTGCTAAAGAGCTCCACATCCACCAGGTCGATCAAGCCGCTTTCGATAGCGGCCCGATTGAGGGCGAAATATTTCTCTTCGGACATCTCATGGACGCCCCCTTCTTTTTTGGTTCTGAAAGTGAAAAGCAGCGGTTTAGAGCAGATTTCCCGGATCTTCCCCAGAAGAGCTTTGACCTTATCCAGATCTTCTACGTCTTCATAGTGGTCGACTCGAAATTCTACGACATCATAGTCAACAGAACTCAGAAATTTGAATTCCTCTATAACGCCTTCTTCTGTTTTTCCAACGATGGGAACACAGATTTTAGGTGCGCCTTCATTGAAAATGATATCTTTAACTTTTAATGTTTTCATTTAAAACTCCTTTATGTTAAGATTTGCCATACTACCCTATCTTAAAATAATACATCCTTCATATAATCGATAGGCATCTCTTCATTTGTAAAGAGTTTAAAAGCAGCGGCTCCCTGAAAAAGCATCATTCCAAGTCCGTTGATTGCCTTGCAGCCCACTTCCTTGGCAATTTCCAGAAGCCTTGTCTCTGTAGGAGAATAGACACAGTCAAAGACAACCAGATCAGGCCGAAGCATGGTTGGATCTGTGACCAACGATTCCCCAAGCATAGGCTTCATCCCCACACCAGTGGCATTGATCAGGATATCGCTGGATGCAATTTCTGCTCTTAATTTGTCCTGATCTTCAAGTTTATAGAAAGCTGCCTTGCATGAGGTTTTATCATTTACCTTGGCGACAGTTTCCTTCGCTTCAGGAACAAATTCATCAGCTCTATTGAAAACCGAAAGCTCCGCGGCACCGTCTAATCCGGCTTGAACTATGATGGCAGTACCGGCTCCTCCCGTCCCCATAATGGTGATTTTCTTTCCTTTGATGTCTATTCCTTCATCCGATAAGGCATGCATACATCCGATTCCATCGGTGATGTGACCAGTCAAAACTCCGTTGTCATTGACAACCGTATTCACTGATCCCGTCAATGCGGACGCATCCGATAATTTATCAAGATACTGGGTGATTTTTCTTTTATTCGGCATGGATACGTTGCACCCTCTGATTTTCATTGCGCGAATACCCTTGACCGTATCCTCCAGAGTGCTGTTGTCTACTTCAAAAGCAACATACACATAATCCAGTCCTAATTTTTTAAACGCTTCATTGTGCATGGTAGGCGACATGCTATGTCTGATCGGATAGGCAATCAATCCAATTAATTCCGTATGTCCGGTGACTCTTTCCGTTATTGCAATTTTTCCCATATTATCCTCCTGAATAGTTAATAAATTAACATACATAGACAAAAAATAGTTTTATCCAGATTATCAACCTTTGAAAGTAGTATATTAAAATTTAATATCCCTGTCTAATAGAAACTTTTGCCGAATCTATAGTTTTTGTCTATGATTACCAAACATACGGAATCAGTCGATATTTTACTTTCTGGGTATATTCCTCGTACCCTTCCAGGGATTCACGGAGCATTTTTTCTTCATCTTGGATTCGGGGAATCAGTAAAGCGCATAAAACGAGCATTGGCAGCAACATAACGAAAGAACCCAGAATCAGCGGGATTGCCAGGTTGATCAGGATAGATGAAGCATACATGGGGTGCCGGACAATTGAATAAAGCCCGTTATCGATAAGCTTCTGCCCTGGCTGGATTTCCAGGATGCGAGAAGCATAATGATTCTGATGCATGGAGGTATAATACAGGGAGAATCCGCATAGGATGATTCCATATCCAGCGATGCTAAGCCAGATAGGAACTTGGGACCACCCTAGCCGAAAGTCGAGCCCTGGTATAAGAAACGCAAGGATTTCTATAGCTAATGAGAATTTGACCAGCTTTTTCTGACTTGTGCGTTTCTCCTGGTTTCTCATCCGTTTCTCTAATAACTCAGGATCTTTTGCCGCAAAGAATACCAGTGCAAAAATCATGGGGACAACGCATGCGATAAGAAACAGCCACGCATTAGGATATAACAAGGTACCTGCCGTCAGGAAAATAATTGCCCCAATGACAACAATTCCCGCGCCAAATTCTAAGATGGCTTTCAGGACAAGCTTTACCCGATCGATCCTGATATTTTTTTCTTCCTCCACAGGAAATCCCACCCTTCACGCTTCACTAGCTCTATATCATATATTCCCCCATTCCCATGTTATCTACCATCCCTATTCGATTACTTTCAGAACTTCCTCCATACATCTTCGGGTTTTAGGGCGGTGATCCCGGTTGGTATAGCCGAAGGCCGCCATGCAGGATAACCCGAAATGCTTGGGATCGATAACCCCTTCTTCAATCAGGACACTTTCGACTTTATCTCTGTCGAAACCTTCCATGGGAGTTGAATCTACGCCCAGCATGGCAGCAGTTGTCAGCATGTTCGCTAAAGCGATATACGTCTGCTTGCAGGTCCAGTCAAAAAGAGCTCTGTCGCTTTCCAGAAGCCTGAAATCGCTGGTTTGAAAACTCCTGCATTTTTCGCGTTTCGGGATCCGCAACTCGTCAGAAAATTGCTGGACGTTCTTTTGGATATATTCGATGTATTTGGAATCATATCTCATATCCTCAGGGCTCCTGGCCAGTATCAGCACAAAATGACTTGCTCCTTCTATACTTTTCTCAGCTCCCCAGGCAAAGGGCTTGATTTTCTTCTTGATTTCCTTATTATTCAAAAGAATGAATTTCCAGGGTTCCAGCCCCATAGAACTTGGAGAAAGACGTCCTGCCTCCATGATCACATTAAAATCCTCATCAGCTACTCTTTTCTCAGGGTCATAGCCTTTGCAGGTATATCTGGTATGGAAGGTTTTTAGGATAAAATCTCTCATCTCTTTCTGATCCATCATTTCATCTCCTTAGACCGCATTTGTTAGATACATCTGACCGTTTTTATTTATAAACAATACAGTTTTTGATGACCTTGCCTCTTGAATGCTCCAGGATGGCCTCCTCTATCCTTTCGATGGGATACTCGTTGTTCACGAAATCCTCTTCTCGGATTGCTCCCATCTTAAGAAGCTCAAAGGCTGCATTCACATGTCTTGGGGTGGTGTGGAAAACCCCCTTCATGGTGATTTGGGAATAATGGAGCAATGTGGTATCCACTTCCACCGTTTCCCCTTTTGGTGTTCCTCCAAAGCAAAGTACGGTTCCCCCTGCCCTGACCATATTGAGGGCGATGGACCAAACCTTGGATAAGCCTACCGCTTCAATAGCAACATCCACCCCTCTCTTTTTTTCGGTCAGTTCACGAACGGCCTGAGCCTGATCTTCTGCCTCTGAAATATTCACCGTATGTGCAGCCCCCAGTTTTTTAGCCATTTCCAGCCGCTCCGGTGACTTGTCGCAGGCGATGACCCGGGCTCCCCTTAGATGACAAAGCCTGACAAACATAAGACCAATAGGACCGCAGCCATTTACCGCGACGGTATCCCCCAACTCAATGGGAACTTCCGATGCGCCGTAAACCGCACAAGAAAAAGGTTCCAAAAGCGCCGCTTGTTTGAAAGACATCTCCGCCGGAATCAGGAAGGTGTTTTGGCGGACGATCCTTTCCGGGATCAGCTGATATTCCGTGAAAGCGCCTTTATTGAAAATAGGGTTTTCACATAGGGAATGCTGGGCTTTTTTACAGTAATAACACTCATGACAGGGTACGGAATTGTGTGCTACAACCCTGTCCCCAACCTTGAATTTCTCCACATTTTCACCAACGGCATAGACGACCCCAGAGGCTTCATGTCCAAAAGAGAAAGGCGGGTCCCATCGATAACCCCTCATATAGATTTTTACGTCCGTTCCACAGGTGAGGGATACCTTGTTTTTGATCACGATCTCCCCCTGACCTGGAATGGGAATCTCGCTTTCTTCAACTCGAATGTCTTTAGGTGCATAAAACATTACTTTCTTCATCTCTGTCCTCCCAATATTATAATTTACATTCAGTATATCAAATTTAAAGAAGGATCACAGCCCTTTCCGTCTATGAATTTCAAACATTACAGAGGATATCCGTGTCTTTATGCTGCCCGATGACGTATTTTATTGATTGCAGGAAAATATCGGCTAGTATAAAATAAAGAGCATAGCGTTAATGATGCGAGGACAAGGAATCTGATGAGTTATCCATCACAGGGGTAAATTTATGGGAAGAAGGAATGTAATAGAACATGATCGAACACTTGGAAAACACAGAAGAAATGGATTTATATGAAATTTATAATCTCCTGCCTAAAATCAACTGTCGTCGCTGCGGTGAAGAAACCTGCCTTGCTTTTGCTGCTATGGTGGAATGCGGGACAAAAAAAATCACCCAATGCAGGGTGTTAATCGAAAAGGGAGTGAAAAACCATGAGTGAAAATGTATCTTTTGAAAGCGCCGAAACCTGCCTGATCATGGAACCAAGACATAGCAATCCTGCCGGGAATGTGCACGGAGGGGAACTGTTAAAAATCATGGATAACATTGCAGGCATCGTGGCTCATAAGCATGCAAGAGGCAATGTCGTGACAGCCCGAATAGACGAAATCGTCTTCCACTGCCCCATAAATATTGGAGATATCATCACTTGCACGGGACAGCTTACTTATGTGGGAACAAGCTCCATGCAAGTCATGGTGACCGTACATACCCTGAAAAACTATACGGATACCTTGGTCGCTTTAACAGCATTTTTCACCATGGTCCATATGAAAGAAGGAAAACCTGCAAAGGTTCCGCGACTTACGGTGACCACTGAGGAAGAGAGAGACCTATACCTTTTAGGGGAAAGAAAGTACAAAGAAATCAAGAAAAAATACATGTAGTATCCCAGACGCAAATAAAGACGGAGCAAGTCCGTCTTTATTCGCTTTATCTTACGAGCATCCCCAATACTTCAGTCTATGGTTCAAATCACACACGTTTCAGGATTATGGAATCCATTTCCTTAACGTTCTTTGAAAAATCACCTACGAGTATGGCTGCCTCCACAGGCTGAATCCTGTCGATGAACTTTTTCATACTTTCAGGTGTATCATTTTTAATACGATATGATGTGGCATAGTAGCCCTCGTATGCTAAACCCAGAACGTAGGAACTCAGTTTACCCTTAACGGAAGAATAAATATCATCATGTACAAGAACCAGAAGTTTTCCCTTTGGATAATTTCTTTCTGAAAAAACTTCGAGATATTCCAACCCTTTAGGAAAAGCAGGCCTTGTCTGCAACTCGGCGATAAAATTAATTCTTGAAAGCAGTGCGGTCATTTGAGATTTGAACTCGATTCTTCCAGCAAGCACCTGACGTATTTTCGTAAGGTCTGGCAACGAAAACGCTAAAGCCATTTTCTCAACTCCTTTCTGATTCAAACAAGAAAAGCAACTGCGTATTCACAGCTGCTCCAATGACAAATAAAATAAGAATCATGGGCAACTGGCTACCTTTGGATCTCCCTTTAGGCCCTACAGTTTTGCGTCCCCGCTTTTCAGCAGGTTTGCCTTTTCAACTAATTCAAAATTGTATATCTGTATGTATTTATGACAATTTTATACCCTGGATATCTCTTGTTCAAACATTTTCCTGCGATGCTCCTGTCCTAATCCCAAAAGCATTGAGCTGAACCCTCTTTAATCAGGCTATGCCTGCCACAGCTTGGGCAATAATATTCGGAAAGATCGATGCTCTTATCATTGCAAAGCCGTTTCAATTTGTCTTCATTCAATAAATTCAGGATTCCATAGCATTTATTGCATATGAATTTGGGTTCAAAATATCCTTCATCATGATAAATACAATAGCTGAAGCGTTCATGGAACTCTCCACATCGGGAACAAATGTAAATTCTGTGTCCGCATTTCCCTGCGAATTTTCCATTTTTATCCTTGATCAAACGCTTAACCAAAGATAGTGCCGCATTTGACTTGATCAAGTATTGCAGCATCGCATACTTTGAATCAATGTCTCTCAGACTTCTTGGATTGTAATCAAAACCAATCCCTAACATAAAATCTTTCTTATAGTCGCATTCCCTGCATCCAATTCCAAAACCAACGCCCATTTGTCCCTCCTGATTATAAGATAGCCTTTCCAGAATTTATACTCAGCTTTTAAAATGATAACGTTTACAACAACCTTGGTAATTCCTTTCAAAAGAAATGGTGAATGTTTTAATATTACCATATTATGTTATACAAGTAAATATATTATTTGTAATTCATGCGCCTTTTTTCATTATTTCATTTTATTGTGATTGATTAGTCTCTGAATAGGACAGACCATTTTGCAATATGCTATAATAATACTAACAATCGACAATTTGTCGACGGTGTTTAGCACGATTGTGAAAGGGTTATGGCTCTTTATGAAAATAACAATTTTTCTTGTGGATATGAACTCATTTTTTATAAGCTGCGAAGGGACAAGACATCCTGAAATAACGGGCAAACCTGCGGCAGTAGCAGGGGACCCCAAGAACAGGACGGGGATCATTCTGACTTCCAACTATGAAGCCCGGAAGTTCGGCGTTAAAACTGCAATGGTCGTCCATGAAGCCTTGAGGCTTTGTCCAGATCTTATTCTTATTCCTCCCGACCACCGTTTCTATGGACAGAAATCTCGGGAGGTCATGGAAATACTCTCTGATTTCACCCCTGTGATCGAACAAAACAGCATCGACGAAGCCTGGCTGGATATGACCGGATGCGAAGGAATTTTTGGCAAACCTGCTGAATCTGCCATAAAAATCATGGAAAGGCTGAAAAACGAGCTTGGTTTATGGTGTTCCATTGGGATATCCGAAAATAAATTCCTTGCGAAAATGGCCTCAGATATGAAAAAGCCTTTGGGCATCACTGAGCTATGGAAGGAAGATATTGCCCTGAAGCTATGGCCTCTTCCTGTTCGATCCATGTACGGAGTTGGGAAGCAGACGGCAAAAAAACTTCAAAGCATCGGAATCATGACCATTGGGGATCTGGCAAGGATCAATGAAGACATCCTTTCCCGGAATCTTGGAAAATCCGGCATGGAATTCCATAGACTCGCTAATGGCGTGGATAATTCCCCGGTTATCACTCATTCTCATGACGATGTAAAGTCAATTAGCAGATCGGTTACCCTGGCTGAGGATATTACAGATTTCGAGAAAGCAAAAATTGTATTGCTGCGGCTTTCCGACGAGATAAGCACCAATGCACGCAGACATGGCAAAAAAGGCCGCACAGTGCAAATCAGCATTAAATACGCTGATTTTGAATCCATTACCCGGCAAACAACCGTTCCTGAAACTTTCCTAAGCCAGGAAATCTATACCGCGGCCCATGAACTTCTCAAAAAAATTTGGAATACTGACCTTCCGGTAAGACTCCTTGGGGTAAGCCTGACGGGCTTTTCCAAAGCAGATCATTCCGCCGAAGCAACGCAGCTTTCCCTGTTCAATCTGCCAGAAATCCATTCGTCACTGGAGACATCTGTGAACACTGAAAACATCATCAAACAGGATCTTCTGGAAGGCACCATTGATGAATTGCGTCAAAAATACGGCGCTTCAATGATCAAGCGTGCCGTACTCATGAAAAAGCAAGAATAGAGAACCTTTTACTTCATATTCTAAAATGTTATTATATCTTAATAAAGATAAAAACGGAGGGAACTGAATGAAACTTTTTGAAATTGACTTGAAAAAAATCGGCCGTATTATTGACGTCAGTGCTGTGCGCACCGACGTGACCATGGATGAGGTCGACAAAATGATTGAAATCGTCAAGAAGTACAACTGCGTTTGCGCAAGCCCCATGCCCTGGATCACAAAATATACCCTGGACAAGCTGAAGGATACACCGGATGCCGTGGTCACAGGTGTGGTTTCCTTCCCTGGAGGTGGGGAAACCACCTTTATTAAAGTGGCCACAGCAAAAGACATGATTTCTCTTGGTTGCAGGGAACTGGATATGGTAATGAACGTCAGTGCACTCAAATCCGGAATGTACGACCTGGTCAGAGACGATATGAAAGCTGTGGTGGATGCTGCGGGAGATGTCCCGGTAAAATCGATCCTGGAGATTTGCTATCTGACTGAGGACGAGATTAAAAGAGGAAGCGAGCTCGCAGTGGAAGCAGGGATCACTTTTGTTAAAACGGGAACTGGCTGGGGGCCTAAGCCCACTACCGTGGATACCATCAAACTAATCAAATCCGTTATCGGGAATTCCGCCTACATCAAAGCTGCGGGTGGCGTGAGGGATTTGGATACGCTCCTGGAGATGAGAGAGGCCGGCTGCGACCGATTCGGCATTGGTGTTCGCTCAGCTCTGACCATTCTCAGCGAGGCCTACTCCCGCGCCGGAATCATAACAAAAGATAGTTCGGAAGGAGTCAGCCAAACTGATTTATATTAGAACATCCGCATTATTGCATAATGAGATTTGGAGAGGTGATTCATAAATGGAAAAGAAATTATCAGGGAAGGTTGCCCTCGTGACTGGCGCCGCCCGGGGAATAGGTCGGGAATATGCCTTAAGACTAGCCAAGTTAGGCGCAGATGTAGTCATAACCGATATCGATCTTTCGGCGGGTATCTATAAAGAAACTGACATTTCCGCCTCAACCGTCAAAGAAGAGCTGGAACTTTTGGGTGTTAAAGCACTGGAATTTCAAGGAGACGGAACCGATGAGTCGTTTGTAAAGGAAGTGATTCGCACCACTCAGGATCAGTTGGGAAGGCTCGATATCCTGATCAATAACATTGGCGGGACAGGTGGTGCAGGGCCTGGACTTTCCACAGAGATGTCGGTAGAAAAGTTTCGAAAGGTGATCGATATCAATCTTGTAACCACCTTTATCTATTCCAAATACGCTGCTCAAATCATGAAAGAACAAAAAAGCGGAAAAATCATCAATGTAGCCTCTGTCGCTGCTTTCGTACCCCTCTTTGTTGTACAGCCACACTACGCAGCAGGTAAAGCCGCCGTGATTTCTCTGACGAAGACGATGGCTTTGGAACTGGCCCCTTACGGTGTGACGGTCAATGCCATCGCGCCTGGTTACATTGGCACCGTTAAATGGGATACTCACTTTCAAAGTCAAATGGACGAACTGGTACGGAAGGTTCCTCTGGGCAGAATTGGAACCACAGAAGACTGTGCAAAGGTCATCGAATTTTTGGCAACGGATTTGTCCGACTATCTTACTGGACAAACCATTTTAGTTGATGGCGGTCTGCTGGAACTCAATCCCTCATCGGTCAGCACAGAAACCTATCACGTATGATCAAGACAGCTCTCAGCAACAGCCCGGGTTTAGGATCCCAGGCTGTTTTTTTTAATTGCACTCGTTTAAGATTAGATTAAGTGTTTTGCCTTATGATACCTTTAAACGATCATAGTACCAGGAGGTATGGCAATGTCCATAAAGACTTTTAAGCGTGTGGAGAAAAAATTTCTGCTGAGTGAATCTCAATTCAAGGCGATCCTCCCTGAATTATTAGAGTATTTGATACCTGATGAACACTGCCTGAACGGGCAAGACTACGCTATCAATAATATCTACTTCGACACGAAAGATTCTGCCATCATCCGGCATTCCCTGTCCAAACCAGATTATAAGGACAAACTCAGACTTCGAAGCTATGGCAATCCCACATCCCAGGAAAGCATCGTTTTTCTCGAGTTGAAAAAGAAAGTTACCGGTATTGTAGGAAAACGACGGGCAGTAATGACGCTTGGAGAAGCTTCCGCATTTCTGGAGCAGGGGACTCTTCCCAATCCCTCCGACTACCTTACTGACCAGGTCCTAAAAGAAATATCGTATTTTCTGACGCTTTACGATGTTCATCCTACTGCCTTTATCGGCTATGATCGGACTGCCTTCTTCGGGCGAGACGATAGTCACCTTCGCATCACCTTCGACCGGAACATCAATACCCGAAGAGATGACCTGCTCCTGGAGAATGGCAGCTATGGAACCCCGCTTCTCCAAAGGGGTGAAGTCCTGATGGAAGTAAAATCCGCTGGAGCTTTTCCTGTCTGGATGACAAAACTTCTTTCGGCTAACCGGATTTATACAACCAGCTTCTCCAAATATGGGAAAGAATATATGAAGAAGCTCCATTTAGATCAGATGATATAAACATTCTAAAGAAAGGGGTGATAAACTATGCTGGAAACCCTGTTATCTTCCGCTGCTAGTGATACCCTTACCATTGAAAAAACACTTACCATCGTCGCAGCGTCCCTCATACTGGGCTTTGCTATCAGCCTGGTTTACATCTTCACTCATAAAAAAGAAGGGTATTCTCCATCCTTTACGGTTACACTGATCATGCTGCCCTCGATCATCGCCATTGTCATCTTA
Source organism: Eubacteriaceae bacterium (assembly GCA_013335935.1). Classification (GTDB taxonomy): domain Bacteria; phylum Bacillota; class Clostridia; order Eubacteriales; family Alkalibacteraceae; genus JAAXUP01. Next base: position 21,503 of record JAAXUP010000009.1, read on the forward strand.
TTGATCGGAAATAATGTGGCAAGGGCTTTTAGTCTGGCCGGTGCATTTTCCCTGATACGATTCAGAAGCGCACCAGGAGATCCAAAGGATATCGCCTATGTGTTTTTCACACTTGCGGTGGGTCTGGCCTGCGGTATGGGATATGTGGGATATGGAGCACTCTTTACACTGATTCTATGTGGCGTCATGGTTTTACTCAGCAGCACCCAATATTCCCGTCCAAAAAATTCCATGATGACGCTGAAGATCACCATTCCCGAAGATTTGAACTACATGGACCTTTTTGACGATATTTTTCCGAAATATACCGATTCCTGGCAGCTGCATCGGGTAAAAACCTGTGATTTCGGAACGCTGTTCAACGTTTCATACCGTATAAAACTGAAAGAGAGCTCAAGCCATAAAGATTTTCTGGATGAGCTCCGGTGCCGCAATGGCAATCTGGATATCGTGCTCACGCTGGCAGAGTTTGAAGACAAGGCGTACCTATAAATCCTTAATATAGATAATTCTATTGCCAAAATCATCTTAGTATACTAACATTAATGAATAGTCATCATTTTGAAGACTTGTACTTTAGTTAATACAAAGGAGGTCTATACATGAGCAACATATTTTTCAAATTTAATGATTTTAATTGGGATGGTATCACGAAGATCGACTATAAGCCCGCAGATGGAGAAGGTCCTGTGACCTTCAACGAAACCACAAGGCAAAATCTTGTGGAGAATGAAGCTGATACCGCCTTCCATTTACGATATTTCGAATGCGCCAAAGGTGGATTTTCCACACTGGAGAAGCATCAGCATGTACATGTGGTCGTCATTGCCAGAGGAAAAGGCAAGATCATTGTCAACGATCAGATTTTCGATGCTAACCCCATGGATCTTATCGTTGTACCGCCTCATGCCAGTCATCAACTTATTAATACGGAAGATGAGCCCTTTGGATTCTTCTGCACGGTGGATGCTGAAAGAGATAAATTCTCTCTTCTGACCAAGGAAGAAATTATGAGTTTGAAAGAAAATCCTGAAATAGCAGCCTATATCCAGGTTCCAGAGAAATATTTCAACTAACATTATATGTATAACCCACCTACAAAAGAAGCGCCGGAGATGACTTTCTCCAGCGCTTCTTTTATATCTCCTATTTACTGTTTTCAATGTGCTTTGCGATTTCCTTTGGTTTTAAAACTTTTCCATAGGAAACTACCTTTTCGTCAATGACAAGGGCTGGCGTTGACATCACTCCGTAGGCCATGATGTCCTGAAATTCTGTAACCTTTACGATTTCTGCCTCAAGGCCCAGTTCTTTAAGCGCCTCTTTTGTATTGTCTGTTAAGGTGTTGCAATTTTTACAGCCTGACCCTAAAATTTTAATGATCATTATTATTCACTCCAGTTCTTCTATTATTTAGAGAAAAAGATAGCCAAAAGCATTGAAGCTATATCCAATGATGATAATTCCCAGGGTCACCGTTCCGGCGAAAATCACCAGAAGTTTGGTCTTCACAACCTTTTTAAGCATGATCATGGATGGCAGCGAAAGTGCGGTAACCGCCATCATGAAAGAAAGTGCTGTTCCCAGTCCTACTCCTTTTAGTACCAGGGCTTCTGCAATGGGAAGTGTCCCAAAAATATCAGCATACATGGGGACTCCAACCAGGGTCGCCAGCAGGACCGAGTACCATTTATCCTGGCCAAGGACAGCAGAAATCACACTTTCAGGGATCCAGTTGTGTATGAGTGCTCCGATTCCAACGCCAATAAGGATATACAGCCATACCTTCTTAATGATACTCAGTACCTGTTCCTTGCCGAATTCCATTCGGTCTCTTCTGGTGAGACTTTCCTGAGCCACTTCCATTACCTTACTGCCGTACACGAAGGGTTCAACATACTTCTCCAGTTTGGCCAAACTGATCACGGTCCCTCCTGCCACCGCAAGGATAAGACCTACCACTACATAGGCGATGGCGATCTTCCAATTGAAGATACTAGCCAGTAGGAGTACCGAGGCCAGATCCACCAATGGCGAGGAGATCAGGAATGAAAAGGTGACCCCGATTGGCAGCCCGGCACTTGTAAACCCGATAAACAAAGGGATGGAGGAACAGGAGCAAAAAGGTGTGATGGTTCCCAGCAGCGCTCCCAGGATATTTGCGGTTATCCCGTTGAATCTTCCCAGTATCTTCCGTGTCCTCTCTGGAGGGAAATAACTCTGAATGTAGGAGATACAAAAGATAAGTATGGAGAGCAGGATAAATATTTTAACCACATCGTAGATAAAAAAATGGATGCTGCCTCCCAAGGGCTCTGAAATTTTTAGTCCGAATACATTCTCTACCAGTTGCTTGACCATATCGTACAGCCATTGCATTTTTAATAGCTGGTTGTTTAACCAAGTAAATAAATCCAAATAATTACCTCCTCAGCATTTCTTCCTGAAATGTCTGTTTTTTCTCTGCCTTAGTACCGATGCTGTTAAGAAGCTCCTGAATATTGTTAAGCCTTTCTGCATGGATGGAATATTTCATCCAAATTCCATCTTTTCTTCCCTTAACTAAGCCGCTTTCAATCAGGATCTTCATATGGTACGAAAGTGTGGGCTGTGTGATCTGAAATTTCTCAAGGATATTGCAGGCGCAGAGTTCACCCTCAGTAAGCATGGTAAATATCCTCAGCCTTGTCTCATCGGAAAGCGCCTTAAAAAGATGGGCATACCCTGTATATTCTTTTTCCACTTTTTCACCTCTGGTCTTATTCCGCCCAATGCATAAATGCTTATGCATAGACAACTCTCTATATGTAGTTTATCTCACACATAGAGAGTTGTCAATATGTATCCATTTGTTTTTTATGTTTCTTGCTATCGGTTAACAACTTTTTTCACTGGATTACCAGAAATCATGTATTATTAAGGTATAACGACTGTTGGGAGGGATCATATGTCTAAAGATTGTGATACGCGGTTTAACGACCTGCTTCTGGAGGTTGAAGCGATAATGGAGTCAACTCCAGACGGACTTTATACTACTGACGCAAAAGGCAATATTTTAAGGTTCAACAGTATGCTGGGAAGAATTCTGGGAATCGACACCTCTGTGCTTGCAGGAAACAGTCTTAAGGAACTTAAAGAGAAGGGCTGCTATCCAGAAAATGTAGCCCTCATGAGCATCGAGCAGAAAAAAAGCATTACCCTGACTCAGGAGCTCCCAGATGGCAGACATGTGATCATATCTTCTTACCCGATTTTCAGAGACAGCGAAGTGGCTTTCACGGTAACCAAAATTCGGGACATGGACGAGCTCAGCCAAATGCAGGACGAGCTGGAAGCCTTTAAGCGTCTATCCAGCAATTATTACAATGAATTGAAGTTGCTGCGAAAAAGAGCGACTGAAAGCGGAGAGGTTGTTGTCCAAAGCGAAGCCATGAAAAATGTAGCGGATATCGCCTACCGCATCGCTTCTGTTGACACAACGGTCCTTTTATTTGGAGAATCAGGGACCGGCAAGGAAGTCATCGCGAAAATCATCCATACGGAAAGCAAAAGAAATGAAGGCCCTTTCATTAAAATCAACTGCGGCGCCATACCAGAAAATCTATTGGAGTCGGAGCTTTTTGGATATGCCGAAGGATCCTTTACTGGCGCTGGAAAAGGAGGCAAGCCAGGTTTGCTGGAAGTCGCCAATGGGGGCACTCTCCTTCTTGACGAAATCGGGGATCTTCCTCTTTCGCTTCAGGTCAAACTTCTGAGGGTACTTCAGGATCAGGAATACTACCGGATTGGCGATATCAAACCAACCAGAACAGATATCAGAATCATCGCAGCCACAAACCGCAATCTGCTTGAAATGGTGAAGTCCGGAAATTTCAGGGAAGACCTTTATTACAGGCTGAATGTGGTGCAGATCATCATTCCTCCTCTTCGGGAGAGGATCGAAGATATCATTCCCCTGATCTATAATTTTCTGAAAAAATACAATCAAAAATATAATTTCAACAAGGATATCAATTCCGATGTTGTGGATGAACTCCTCACCTACTCCTGGCCGGGGAATGTCAGAGAGCTGGAAAACACCATAGAAAACATGCTCGTACTGAGTCCAAATCATACCATTGAAAAAAGTGCTTTACCAAAAAACATCTTCAAGGATCATGAAGCTGGTTACAATATTCAGTCTCCTAAGGACAAGTCGAGCCTTGAATTTATGGTGAATAACTTTGAAAAGAAATTGATTGAGAATGCCCTGGCTGAATACGGAAATATGAGCGCTGCTGCTAAAGCCCTTGGCCTCCACCGTACTACCCTTGCAAGAAAACTTCACAGGAATCGCAGTTGAAACGCTCCGAAAATAGTGCATATGCGCACTACCTCCGTGCGTAATTGCACAGCAACGTAATACGTAGGTTTCAGAACCCTGTCATGTCTTTCGTCCTGCGTCTGATCAAAGCTTACGTGCATTATTGCACACACCCTTGCATTCCTGTTGATTTCACGATCCCCTGAAAGCCTGTATCACCAGGCTTTTTTTATTTTTCATAAAATTTAGACATACGGCATGATACTTGCATTAACTATATGCAGGCAGGGTATGAATTGATTGAAAAGATTAAAGGAGATGTTGATTATGTATTATGATCCCATTATGTTCAACTGTATGGAAGGACTTGATATTGAGGAGCATATGATAGCCACCTATTATATGCGAGCGGAAATGCCTGTAGAAGCCATCAAATTCGCTCAGGCAATCGCCGCAGAACAGGCTACCGGAACCTGGCTGAATGTTCCCTTTGAAACAGCCGAAGTACGAAAAAAACATGGCGCAAAAGTAATAGGTATCTACGAGGTCCCCGCTTATGACAGGGAACTTCCCAAGAACCTGGAATACAGAGATTTCATCATTAAAATCGCCTTCCCTAATGTAAATATCGGGAATAATTTCCCCATGATTTTCACCACCCTGATTGGAAACATCTCTGCAGGGCGGATCAAGCTGGTGGATATCGAATTTTCGAAAAAATATCTGGAGAATTTCAAAGGTCCGAAATTCGGAATCGACGGCCTCCGGAAGTATCTGGAGATCCCAGACAGACCTCTCACCCTTGCCATGATCAAGCCCGATGTCGGCTGGACCCCTGAGCAAGGCGGCATTATGGCATATCAGGCCTTCTCAGGAGGAATCGATATCATAAAAGATGATGAGCTTGTCGTTGGAGACTCAGATTTTTGTCCATTGACCGCGCGTGTCAAAAAAATAATGGAAGCTGCAAAAAAAGCCGAGGAAGAAACCGGCGAGAAAAAAATGTACACGCCAAATATCACTGATGATGTCTCCAGACTTAAAGACAACGCCTATAGAGCCCTTGATGCCGGGGCCAACGCCTTGATGATCAATACCTACACTGTAGGATTTTCCGCCTTCAGGATGATCGCAGACGATCCAAACATCAAGGTCCCAATCCTATCCCATCCGGACTACGCAGCCGCCCAATCCTACGCTCAGGATACAGGCGTTGCCATCTATCTCCTATGGGGCAAACTGGTGAGAATGGCTGGAGCCGATCTTGCCGTTACCACGAATTATCATGGGAAGATTCCCGTTATGAAGGATAGATATATCCAAAGCTGCATCGCTCTTACCATGCCCTTTGGTAAATTGAAACGATGCTTCCCCGCTCCCGGAGGAGGAGTATATCAGGGGATCGTTCCAGAGACTATTGACGAAATCGGCAAAGATGTGATACTTGCTGCCGGCGGAGCTGTCCATGGACATCCTATGGGTGCCGTCGCTGGTGGAAAATCTCTGAGACAGGCTATCGATTCGGTTATGGAAGGCGTCAATATCCGGGAATACGCAAAGGACAAGCCTGAGCTGCAGGCTGCAATAGACGCTTGGGGAATCTCTAATGAGAAGGAAGATCTCTTCGATATGAAGAAATAACATTTGACTTGACGTTCGTTTTCAACTATAATAAACAAAAATATACAAGGTTATAGGTGCTCTTAAAGAGAGAATAGGGAATCAGGTGTAAATCCTGAACGGGCCCGCCACTGTAACAGGTTAGTGTATGCCATTGCCACTCATTGTTCGGGGAAGGCGGCATATGCAACGATCCTTAAGTCAGGAGACCTGCCTATAACTTGAATGATCTGTCCCGAGTCAGGATGGAGATTTGTGAGGATGTTGGAAAGTCCACGCTTTTATAAGCGTGGACTTTTTTGTGTGAGAGGAATGACGAAATGAAAAAACTTATACTGGCTAAAACTGAAATCTTCAAAACAGTGGTCGCACCTGAAATTCATTTGGAGGATCGTGAAATTTTAATTAAGGTTGCTTTCAGCGGCATCTGCGGGGCGGATATGAAAAGCTTTCGAAAAGGACACAGGGATCTGGTACTTCCCCGAGTCTTAGGCCATGAAATCACCGGAACTATTCACAAAATGGGTAAAAATGCAAAAACGAACTATCAGATTGGTGACAGGGTACAGATATTTCCCGGAGTATTTTGCGGTGAATGTGAATATTGTCTAACCGGGCGAGATAACCTCTGTGACACCATGCAAATCCTGGGTTTTCACATTGACGGAGGACTCCAGGAATACCTTGTTGTCAATCGGGAGATCCAGGAAAATATGCTTAACCTCATCCCAGACGGGCTCCCTATGGAATATGCCACCTTCGCCGAACCCCTTGCCTGTTCCATCAATATCCAGGATAAGCTGGATTTAGGCACGGAGGATACCCTGCTGATCCTGGGTGCCGGAAGACTGGGTATGATAAATTATTTTCTTGCCAGGAAAAGAGGGCTAAGAAAGGTCATTATAGCGGACAACTTCTCTCCAAGGCTGGACAAAACCCTTTATGATAACACCATTGATTTGACAGCGTCCGATCCATTAAAGACGCTTGCTGAAATTACCGGGAAAATAGGAGTCACTGGGGTAATCATCTGCACACCTTCCCCAGCTTCCCTGGAGCTTGCCATCAGCCTGGCCGCTAAAGGAGGCAAGATCGGTTACTTCAGCGGTCTCCATGAATTCCCGATCTCAACAAAACTTTTAAACTATTTGCATTACAAGGAGCTTGTTGTTACAGGATCCTACGGCTGTACCCTTCAGGGGAATAAAGATGCACTGGAGCTTTTACGGGATAAGCTTATTCCTTTCGATAAAATCAGCCTCAATTTTTTCAGCCTGGAGGATACCCAAAAGGCAGTTGAAATGCTTGAAAACAGAGAAATTCTTTCAGCAATCGTTAAACTATAAGTACAAAATATTAAAAATCGTGAACCCAAGAAAAAGGAGAGTATGAAAAATGGAAAACAAAGGAATGGAAATGAAGGAATTTGGCGGTCTTATCGCCAAGCTGTCAAGAAGAGAGAACTTGTCAAAGGAGGAATCAGACAGAGCCTTCACATCGCTATTAAACAACGAACAAAACGACATGCAGCAGGGAGCGTTCCTTTCAGCCCTGACCACCAAAGGAGAGACTATCGAGGAGATGGCTGCCTGCTGGAGAGCGATCTATCACGTGGACACCATAAAACCTGAAACCCTCCTGGATATGAGTTTCACTGACAATTCCGGAACAGGTATGGATACCTTCAAGACCTTCAATGTCAGCACGGCTGCTTCCATAATTGCTGCTGCTGCAGGGATCAAAATGGCCAAGCATGGTTCAAGAGCCCTAACCTCCATGTGCGGAACGATTGACCTCCTGGAAACATTGGGCATCGATGTGGAAGGCGGCGCTGAGCCGGTTGTCCAAAGTATTGAAAAGACTGGCATAGGCATCTTTAATGGAATGAGCCCGAAGGTTCATCCTCAGGCGCTTGGAAGGATCCTTTCACAAATTTCATTTGGAACGATCCTGAACATATCCGCTTCTCTGGCAAATCCTGCCCTTCCAAAATATGCTGTCAGAGGTGTGTACTCAAAGGAAATGCTGGTTCCTGTTGCCAAGCTCATGAGAGAAATCGGATATATACGGGCAATGATCATCTTTGGGGAGGCCGAAGGCTTCAGCACCGGAATGGACGAAGCCTCCACCATTGGAAAAACCTACGTAGCCAAATTAAGTGACGACGGAGCCATCACCGAATATTGTTTCACACCGGAAGATTTGGGGATCACAAGAGGAAACCCTGATGATCTAAGACCCCTTAAGGACAGAGAGGCTGAAGCGGTAAGGTTTATTGAAATACTTAACGGAAGCGACAAGGGCACAAGAAGCGATATCGTATGTCTGAACAGCGGACTGATCTTAGAACTGATGGGTGTGGCTAACAGTCTTAAAGAAGGCTATGAAATGTCAAAAAACATTATCGACGACGGCCGAGCCTATCAAAAGCTCTTTGACTGGGTAACCCATCAGAATAGCGATGACAGTGGTGTCAAAAAACTCGAAATTTTGGCAGCAAAGGCCAACTGACATGGTCATGTATATAATAAAGTCTGATGAAGGATATCTTAGGATCCCAAAGGATGCCCCGGCGGAGGTCACTTCCATGGAAAAAGCTTCGGTTTACACGGACTTTGAAAAATGCAGAGCCCTCCTGGAGGCGGCAGCTCATGAGGTTACATTCTCCTGCTTGAGAATAGCAGAAATCAGAATAACCGAAAAGGATCATATTTTCCCTCCGTTTTCATCTGAATTATGATAATATTAATCCTATAGAAGATATTTTGTAGGAGGGTCAAAAATGACTGATTTTTTTGTAAACAACCGAAAGAAGCTTATAGAAAGTTTGAATGATAAATCTCTGCTGGCCGTGTTCTCAGGGTCTGCTCCTCACCGTTCTGCAGATGCGTATTACTTTTTTGATGTGAATAAAAACTTTTACTATTTGACGGGAATCGAGAGGGAAAAATTCATCTATGCTGCGGTCAAGACAAAGGAAATTGTGGAGGAGTTTCTGTTTATCGAAAAAGCCGACCCGGTTCTAGAGAAATGGACCGGCAAGAAGATGACAAAAGAAGAGGCAACGGACATTTCAGGAATAAAGACCATTTATTTTCTGGACGAATTCCATGGAAAGGTCAATTCTCTGGTTGCCAGCAACAACAAGCCCATTGAAAATGTTGCTCTTGACATGTACCGGAATGCTTTTGATGACAAGCATAGTCCTGCCGGTGATTTTGCCTCTTACATCAAGGAGAAATACCCCCAGTTAAAAATCGACGATATTTCGAAAAAATTCGCTGTTCAGCGCTTTATCAAGTCTGATTCTGAGGTTCAAAGAATCAGGAAAGCCGTGACCATCACGAAAAACACCTTCGAACTCCTGTTGGAGAAAGCACCCATGTGCACATATGAGTATGAGCTTGAAGCCTATCTGGATTTTTCTTTTAAATTCCAGGGTACGGACCACGCTTTTGATACTATTGCCGCTTCAGGAAAAAATGCCACCGTCTTGCACTATGTGGACAATAATTCACAGATGACATCCGGAGACCTGGTCATGTTCGATTTCGGGGCCAGATACGAAAATTACTGTGCCGACATCAGCAGGACCTTCCCTTTGAACGGAAAATTCAACACAAGGCAAAAACAAGTATATAACGTTGTTTTAGAGACTTTGAAGGAGACCTCCTCACGGATGAAACCGGGCATTTCCATGAAGGAAATCAATGAGTTCGCAAAAGATATGCTTGCAGAAGGCGCCATCAGGCTGGGCCTCATCAAGGAAAAATCCGAAATCGGAAAATACTATTACCACGGAATTGGACATCCCCTGGGACTTGATACCCACGACGTGGGAGACCGGGAGATGGTTTTAAAGCCTGGGATGGTCTATACCTGTGAACCGGGACTTTATATCGAAGAGGAAGGCATCGGCATCAGGATCGAGGACGACATCCTGATCACCGAAAATGGAAGTGAAAACCTGTCAAAGGAAATCATCAAAGAAGTCGATGAGATTGAAGCGTTCATGGCTAATGCCATGCGGTTAAAAGCTTAAATGCTTAAATGCTTAAATGCTTAAATGCTTAAATGCTTAAATGCTTAAAATAAATGATACAAAAGAGATATGGAAACTTAACAAAAGTTTTCATATCTCTTTTTAGTTTTTGCCAACCACCAAACCACCTAGTCACCTAACCACCAAGTAAGTCGTAAGTCCTAAGTATGCCAGATTTCAGCATTCCTGGCACTTCAACATTTCAACACTTCAACACTTAAACACTTAAACATTTCCATGCCTTTGTTCTGCTAATTGCTGATTGCATCCTTAAGTTCCCCTACGAACTTCCTGACCTTCTCTACGGAACTTCCGTCTTCCAGACCTTCCTCGATTTTTTTGATGATTGCGCTCCCAACGATGAGTCCCTCCGCCAGGTCTTTGAGTTCTCTGATAGCTTCAGGGCTTGATATTCCAAACCCGATTGCCCGGGGCACAGAGGTGTAACCTGCAATGCTTTCAAGAAACTCTCCCAGGTTCTCCGAAAAACTGCTTCTCATACCGGTTACCCCAAGAGAGGAAACACAGTAGATGAACCCCGAGGCGTCTTCAACGATACTCTTTACCCTTTCATTTGACGTCGGGGCAACCAATGGTATCAGATCTATGGCATGACTTTTCAGGGCATCTTTAAAATCCTTTCTTTCTTCCAAAGGCAGGTCTGCGATAATCAGACCGTCCATTTCTGTCTCATCACACCTCATAATGAATTTATCCATACCATACCTTAGGATCGAATTGTAATATAGAAGAAATGCCATGGGTATCTTCGTTCTTTTCCTAACCCGCCTGATCATTTCAAAGATATCGTCAATATTAATATTATTTTCCAGTGCTCGCTGAGCAGCCCGCTGGATCACGGGCCCATCTGCCAGGGGATCAGAATAGGGGATGCCCAGTTCTATGATATCTGCACCGGCCTCTTCCATGGTGTAAATGAGTTCTTCTGTCTTTTCCAGCGTCGGATCACCTGCGGTGATATATACGATAAGCGCTTTTTTGTTTTCGCCCTTCAGTTTTTCGAAATTCGTGGTTATTTTACTTTTCATGTCGTCTGCCTCCCAGAATTTCTGCCACCTGCTCCACATCCTTGTCCCCTCTGCCTGAAAGATTCACGATGATGATATCCTCCTTACGGGTGGTTGGAGCAAATTTTTCCACATATGCCAGAGCATGAGAACTTTCCAAAGCGGGTATGATTCCCTCTATCTGGGAAAGGAGCTGGAAGGCTTCAATGGCTTCATCGTCCGTGACAGACACATATTGAACCCTGCCTGTGTCGTGAAGGTAGGCATGTTCCGGTCCGATGCCGGGGTAGTCCAGCCCTGCGGAGACAGAATGTGCCGGCAGGATCTGCCCATAGTCATCCTGAAGAAGATAGGTCATCATACCGTGTATGATTCCTAAGGATCCTTTCGTGAAAGAAGCTGCATGCTTCTCCGTTTCCACTCCCTCACCGGCAGCTTCCACCCCAATGATCTTTACCTCCTTGTCTTCAATAAAAGGATAAAAAAGACCCATGGCATTGCTTCCGCCGCCGACACAAGCCACCAGATAATCAGGAAGTCTTCCTTCCTTCTCAAGAATCTGCACTTTGGCCTCGTCTCCAATGATCCTTTGAAAATCCCTGACCATGGTTGGGTATGGGTGCGGCCCAACCACCGAACCGATGACATAGTAGGTTTCATCCACATTTGCGACCCAGTCCCGGATAGCTTCGTTGGTGGCATCCTTCAGCGTTTTTGTCCCTGAAGTTACAGGGATGACCTTTGCTCCCAAAAGTTCCATTTTAAATACATTAAGGGCTTGTCTTTTAACGTCTTCCTCTCCCATGAATACCTCGCACTTTAAACCGAACATGGCGCAGATGGTCGCTGTGGCAACTCCGTGCTGCCCGGCTCCCGTTTCTGCAATGATCCTCTTTTTGCCCATTCTTCTTGCCAGAAGCACCTGACCTACCACATTGTTGATTTTATGAGCTCCTGTATGATTGAGATCTTCCCGCTTGAGGTAGATCTTTCCACCTCCAAGCTTTTTCGTAAGGTTTTCCGCATAATATAGAGAAGTCGGCCTTCCGGAATACTCTTTCAGATAATACAGGTAGTCTTTTTTGAACTTTTCATCATTTATTGCCTTGATATATTCTTCCTCAAGCTCAATCAGAGCATTCATCAGGGTTTCAGGAACGTACTGACCTCCATATTGCCCAAACCTGCTTTGAAGTTTATATTTATCCTTGTCATTTATTTTCATAGCTTCTCACCTTTTCGATAATTTTTCTTATTTTCTCTTTATCCTTGAATCCACCAGTTTCGACACCGCTGCTGATATCCAGTGTATCGATTCCCTCTATTTTCAGAGCTTCCTCTATATTTTCTTCGTTTATTCCACCAGCCAGGATCAGCTCCTTGTCGCATTTCAGATCACTTAGCATCTTCCAGTCAAAAACTTCTCCTGTCCCGCCGTATGCCTTTTTATTGAAAGCATCTAAAAGATATCCATCGGCATTAAAGGTTTCCATTACCCCAAGGTCTTCAGACGACCTTATCCTAAACGCCTTCCACACCTTCATCCCTGGGCTGTTTTTTAAAACCCTCACATCATCTCTGGTTTCCTCACCATGAAGCTGAACAATATCCAGTCCACAGAAATCCGCGATCCTTTTAACCTCTTCTACGTCCTCATTTACAAATATTCCGACTTTTTTGATATTCTTGTCCAATAGACAAGACAGTTTCTTTGCCATTTCAGGGGTTATCTGTCTTCTGCTTTTCGCGAAAATGAAACCCACATAATCAGGCCTGAACGCATTGACATAATCTACGTCCACCTGCCTTCTTATTCCGCATATCTTGACCTTTTTCATTTTTTCCCTCTTAGCTCAGCAATCTTAGCGGAAATCGAGTCCGCTCTCATGAAGGTTTCCCCAATAAGGACACCATTCACTCCTACACCTCTAAGATACTCCATATCTTCATAACTATCAATCCCACTTTCACTGATCACGATTTTTCCCTTGGGAATATATTCTATTAGCTTTTCTGTGGTTTTGATATCCGTTACGAAAGTATTTAGATCCCGGTTGTTGATTCCAATAATTTCAGCATCTGTAGAAAGGACTCTGTCCAATTCTTCCTTGTTATGAACTTCCGTAAGGACCTCAATTCCCAGCTCACGGGCAGTTTGGCTTAACGTTTTAAGTTCCAGGTCTGTGAGAGATGCCGCAATCAAAAGGACCGCATCTGCGCCAAGGACCTTCGCCTCGATGATTTGGTAAGGATCCAGTATGAAATCCTTCCTCAGGATCGGCCTGGTTGTATTTTCTTTAACCAGGGGGATATAGATTTTGTCTCCCAGAAAGAAATCTGTTTCCGTAAGAACCGATATTGCCTGGATATCACTTTTCTCATATTCTCTGGCGATTTCCACAGGATCAAAATTTGGCCTGATCAGTCCTTTTGAGGGAGAGGCTTTCTTCACCTCTGCTATGATTGAAAGTCTGTCCCCCAGAACCAGACTTTTTGAAAATCTTTTAGTCATCCTGGTATCTTCGATCATGTCCCATAGCATATCCGATGATATCCGCGCTTTTTCCTCTATGAGAGCTTTTCTCTTGTTTTCATTTATTCGATCAAGTATCAACTTGTATTCTTCCTTCCTTCAGTAGTGAAATATTTTAGCAACCTCTTGAGATATTCTGATAAATTCATTCAGCTTTTCCATTGCCCTGCCAGAATCGATGGCTTGTCTGGCCAATTGGATTCCTTCCATAATGGAGTCGGCTTTTCCTCCCATATAGATCGCTGCTCCTGCATTAAAGAGAATAATATCTCTAACTGTGCCTTCCCCCCCGTTTAACAGGGATATGATCATTCTGGAATTTTCTTCAGGATCTCCCCCTTTTATGTCATCAATATTTCCCCTTTTGAATCCAAAGCTTTCCGGTTCGATATAATAGGTTTTGATTTCTCCATCTTTCAGTTCTGATACCTTCGTCGCTGCGGAGATACTGATTTCATCCAGTCCGTCCATCCCGTGAATGATCAGCGCTCTCTTTAGTCCCAGTTCCTTTAGCACCTGTGCGATGGTTTCAGTCAATTTTTCATCGAACACTCCGATAATCTGACTGTTTACCATTCCTGGATTGGCGAGAGGTCCAAGGATATTGAAAATTGTTCTGACTCCCAGTTCTCTTCTGGCTTTCATGACATACTTCATGGAAGGATGGTATTTGGGTGCGAAGAGGAAGGTGATTTTCGCTTGAGCAAGACATCTCTGGGCACCTTCCGGATCCAAATCAATATTTACTCCAAGGTCTGCCAGGACGTCAGCACTGCCGCACTTGCTGGATACACTACGGTTTCCATGCTTCACCACTGTGACTCCCGCAGCTGCTGCAACGATTGCTGCCAGGGTAGATACATTGAAAGTATGCTTGCCGTCTCCCCCTGTGCCGCAGGTATCGATGGCATTTTCATCCAGTACATTAACCTTGGAGGCTTTCTCTCTCATTACCTTTGCGCAGCCGGTTATTTCTTCTTTTGTTTCACCCTTTGCTCTCAGCGCAGTCAGGATGCCGGCGATTTGTGAGTCGGTGAGCTTTCCGCTCATTATTTCATTCATCAGAGTTACCATTTCATTTTCAGAAAGGTTCTCCCTGTTGATCAGTTTTTCCATCATTTCTTTATACATTCATTATTCCTCCTACATATTCAAAAAGTTACGTAATATCTCTTTCCCGCTTTCTGTCATGACCGACTCTGGATGAAATTGAACGCCATATATGGGGTAATCTCTGTGTTTTAAACCCATGATTTCTCCGTCTTCTGTCCTGGCGGTGACGATGATTTCTTCAGGGAGGTTTTCATCGTTCACCTTCAGGGAGTGGTACCTCATAACCGTTAGTGGATTTTTTATATCCTTGAAAAGACCTTTGCCATCGTGATCGATTCTGGAAGTTTTCCCATGAAACATCAGTCTGCTCTCGACGATCTCCCCGCCAAACACCTCGGCAATGGCTTGATGTCCCAGACAAACGCCCAAAACCGGAATTACCTTGCCAAAGCATTCAATAACTTCCTTTGATATGCCCGCACTTGAAGGATATCCTGGTCCAGGAGAGATGATGATGTGCTGGGGCTTCAATAGCAGAAGGTCCTCTATGGTGATTTCATCATTTCGTATGACTTTAACATCTGGATTGATCTCCCCAATATACTGATAAAGGTTATAGGTAAAGGAATCGTAATTATCGATGATCACTACCATTTTTTATTCCCCAGCTTTCTTAATGGTTTCCAGAACCGCTCTGGCCTTGCTCATTGTTTCCCTGTATTCTGATTCAGGTACTGAATCTGCGACGATTCCCGCCCCTGCCTGGACGATGGCATAACCGTCCTTAAAAATGACCGTTCGTATGGTGATGCAGGTGTCCATGTTTCCGTTGAAGCCGAAGTAGCCCACCCCTCCGCCATAGATGCCTCTCCGGGTATTTTCCAGTTCCTCGATAATTTCCATTGCTCTTACTTTTGGGGCCCCTGATAGGGTACCTGCCGGGAGACACGCTTTGAGAGCATCAAACATATCGTACTTCTCCCTGATCCGCCCTGCTACATTAGATACGATGTGCATAACATGGGAGTATTTCTGTATTTCCATGAAGTGGGTAACTTCAACGGAGCCAAATTCTGAAACCCTTCCGATATCGTTTCTGGCCAGATCCAGGAGCATCAGGTGTTCTGCCCTTTCCTTATCATCTTCCAAAAGATCAGCTGCCAGTTCCTGGTCTTCCTCTTCCGTCTTACCTCGAGGCCTCGTTCCTGCAATGGGACAAGTTTCGATAACTCCGTCAGCAACTTTAACCAGCAGTTCCGGGGAAGAACCGACGACACAGTAGTCCTCAAAATTCATGTAATACAGATAGGGTGATGGATTTACGCTCCGCAGTACCCGGTAGGCCGCAAAAGGATCGATGTCGGTCTTTGCCTTAAGCCGCTGAGACAGAACCACCTGGAAGATATCACCTTTACGGATATATTCTTTCGCCTGTACGACTTTTTTGCAGAAGGATTCTTCCGTCTCATTGCTCTCGAAGACCACTTCTCCGCTTTTTACACTTTTATCGGGTTTAACCGGTGATGTTCGTATTTCTTCCGCAATATCGTTTAACTTCTTCTCGATTTCGCCATAGGTCACGTTCTGTTTGAAACTATTGTAGACAATGAATATCTTCTGCTTCATGTGATCATACACGATGATTTCCTTCATCATCAAAAGATGAATCTCCGGCACATTCAGCTCATCAGGATTTTCCTGAGGTAGCGTCTCGATCTCTCTTACCAGGTCGTAAGTGACATATCCTACCGCACCACCAGGAAATTCGGGTATAATCAGGGAATTGGTCTTAGGGTATTTGATATCCCCAAAATACATCTTTAGATTGTCCAGGCTCTTTCCTTCATGAAGGACTTCCCCGTCTTCTGTTGCGATTTTCGTTATCCCATCCCGGCTGGTAATCTCTCCGTAAGGGTTTCTTCCAATATAGGAATATCTTCCCCATTTGCTTCCGCCCTCAACGCTTTCCAACAGAAAACTCTTGCCTCCATTGCATAGCTTCTTAAAGATGCTGATGGGTGTATCCGTATCTCCATGGATCACTGAAACAAAAGGGATTACTGTATATTCTTCTTTTAGTTTTTGATATTCTTCCATTGATGGGTAAAGCATGATTAACTTCCTCCTTTGGATGTTGGTGCACGAGAACAGCGTCTTTGACGCGTTATTCTCGTGTGATAGTAAAGTTTGGACCCCAGCGAGCTAGTCGAACTTTCCTATCACAAAAAAAAGTCCCTATCATATTTCTATGATAAGGACGAATAGGTTATCCGTGGTGCCACCTCTGTTAGATCCTACATACAAAAAAACATCCCGTCCCTATAGGACGAAATGCTGTGCATTCGCTCTGCCACCTAATTTGTATATATTCTCTCACTTTATCAGGTACGGAATCAGCTGGACTGTTCGATACCCTGTCTCTATAACGTGAAACCCACGGCGTCAGCTACTCTTTACATTTCACCTTGCTTCTCGGGGAACCATTCAGACATTGCTCTCGTTCCGGGCTCACACCATCCCCGGTTCGCTGCACTCAAACGAATTGTCTTACTTTTTCCCGTCGTCGAATTTTGCTTTAAATCAATATACTACAGATACGCTCATTATGTCAACGTTTTTTTATATCGTGAAACCAATTAGGATCAGTTTAAAGCACGATGAAGAAACGAGCAGGATTAAAAAAAATCTGACCCGCGCATTCGTGGGTCAGATCCTTCCATATCTATTCTCTATTCTCTTTTATCTGTTCTCTTTTGTCTAGGATATTAACCCAGGATCGCTTTCAGGTCCGCTTCCGGAGTAGTGATTGGCTTTAATGCAAATTTGTCTACCAGAACACTTAGCACGGTAGGTGAGAAGAACGCCGGCAGTGATGGTCCGATGTAGATATTCTTGATGCCTAAAGCTAAAAGTGTAAGAAGTATACAAACCGCTTTCTGCTCATACCATGAAAGTACCAATGTCAGCGGAAGTTCATTGACTCCAACACCAAAGGCTTCGGCAAGGGCTACGGCTACCTGGATAGCTGAGTAGGCATCGTTGCATTGTCCCATGTCCATGATTCTTGGAAGTCCGCCGATTTCTCCGATATTAAGATCATTGAATCTGAACTTGCCGCATGCAAGAGTCAGTATTATTGTATCTTTCGGAGTCTGCTCAACAAATTCTGTGTAGTAGTTTCTGCCAGGCTTAGCACCATCGCAGCCGCCTACCAGGAAGAAATGCTTGATGGCTCCGCCTTTTACCGCGTCGATCACAGTATCTGCAACGCCAAGAACGGTATTTCTTGCAAAACCAGTCATCATGGTGTCTCCACCATTTAAGCCTGTGAAGTTCTGATCTTCCTTGAATCCACCAAGAGCAAGGGCTTTTTCGATAACCGGTGAAAAATCCTTCACTCCGTCTTTTCCGTCAGGAATATGCTTAAGTCCCGGGTATTCAACAACTGCAGTGGTATAGATATTATCCTTATAAGAATCTTTTGGTGGCATTAAGCAGTTTGTCGTAAACAGGATCGCTCCAGGCAGCTTTTCAAATTCTTTGTGCTGATTCTGCCATGCTGTTCCAAAGTTTCCTTTGAGGTGTGCATATTTTTTAAGTTCCGGATAACCATGTGCCGGAAGCATTTCGCCGTGAGTGTAGATGTTGATTCCTTTTCCTTCTGTTTGCTCAAGAAGCTGCTTAAGATCCAGCAGATCGTGTCCTGTGACAACAATAAAAGGTCCTTTCTCAACTTTTGTAGTTACTGCGGTTGGAACAGGATGTCCGTAAGCTGATGTGTTTGCTTCATCCAAAAGACCCATACATTTCAGGTTCATCATACCAAATTCCATAAGCAAACCAAGCCATTCGTCAACAGAATGATCGTCCCCTAAAGCTTTCATACCTTTATAGAACCATGCTGTTACTTCAGGATCATCTTTGCCCAATGCATGGGCATGATAGGCGTAAGCTGCCATCCCTCTGAGTCCCAATAACAGTGTAGATCTCAAGGATCTTATATCTTCATTGCCAGTCCAAAGCTCCGTCCATGGGAAATTTTCTGCCCCGCCATACAGTGCTTTTTCTGCTTCCACCTGAACAACTAATTCTTCGACTTTCGTTTCATCGAAGTTTACATTTGTGACTTCCGTAAAGAGACTTTCCAGCATCAGCTTATTTGCATTCTCACTGGGAGTCTTTCCTTCTACTGCTCTTGCTAATCCGATCAGGGCACCTGTTAATTCATCCTGCTTGTTTGAAACTGCAGGTGATTTTCCACAAGCACCATATTTCGTACAAGCTACCCCTCCTACTGTCTGTTCGCACTGAAAACAAAACATGTCTGACATTCAAATTCCTCCTTAGTTTTTATTATTAAATAATAATCTTGCAGGAAACATTTTCGCATATGATATTTACCCGTTTCCCTGTCTTTCTAAACTATTACTTAACATCCTACCCTTTCAGGTATTTTTCTTTTGTTTATAGGTTGATTATAATATAATAGTTTTAATAAATCGGTAACTGAGGCTACCAAATGTCAAGTTTAACAAATAAATATCAAATAATTATATGCAAAAAGGAGGAATTGCGATGATTTCAGCAATTTTTATGGACATGATCGATTATTTTCAGGAGGATATTAAAAGAATCAACCATGCGCTAAAAGTGCATTCCTTTGCCCGGCTGATTGGCGAAAAAGAGCTCATCAGCAGTCCGGATAAGCACCATATGATGAGCATCATTGAACTTACGGCAATTCTCCATGATATTGGCATTAAAATCAGCGAAGAGAAATACGGCTCCCCTTCCGGCAAATATCAGGAAATCGAAGGACCGGATATTGCCCGGGGAATAATGAAGAAAAATCAGACAGAGGAAAATGTCATGGACAGGGTATGTTTTATCATCGGAAACCACCATACCTACGGAAAAATCGACCGATTGGATTTTCAGATCATCGTGGAAGCGGATTTTCTTGTAAATATCCATGAGGACGAACTGCCTGAAATTTCAATCTCCAGGTTAAAAGAAAAACATTTCAGGACTGAAACGGGAAACAAACTCGTGGACAGTCTATATCTGAGACCCTGGCAATAAGACCCTTAGCGCTTCTTACCAGAACCGGCGATTCTCTCCACAAAAACCCCTATCTGACCCACTGCCCTTCGAGCTTCAGGAATGAGATAGTAGAAAAACTGCCACACATGAAACATTCCTTTGTAGATCTCCAGACTGACATCCACATGACAGTTTTTCAGAGCCTTTGCCATTTGGATGGAATCATCGTAAAGAATCTCTTCGGTGCCGATTTGAATCATCGTTTTTGGAAGCCCTGTCAGATCGGCATAAACTGGTGAAATCAGCGGATTTTCAGGATCTTCATTTTTGCAGTAGTACCCTGAGCATCTTTTGATAATATCCGGATTTAAAAGCGGGTCTCGTTTCGCTCTGGTCTTGATGCTTTTTCCGGATAACGTCAAATCTGTCCAGGGGGACATGCAGACAATTCCTGCTGGAAGACTTATCCCCTCAGCCTTAAGTTTTACACAAGTTGACAAGGCAAGACCTCCTCCTGCGGAGTCTCCAACGAGGAAAATCGCTTCACTTTTATACCCTTTTTCAATAAGCCATTTGAATGCCTTTACGCTGTCCTGGATGGCGCCGGGAAAAGGATGCTCCGGAGCCAGTCTGTAATTTATGATCAAAAGCTCTGCTCTGCATGTATCGGCAATCTTTCGGGCAAGGATCCGGTAGGATTTTACGGTACCTGTACAGTAAGCTCCTCCATGAAGATACAGAATGATACGTCCTGGCACGAATTCTTCTCCCTCTATGATCTGCCCTTTTATATCCCCAATCCTGACATCGATGAATTCACCACCAGGAATCAGATTGAGGATCCTGGCATTTCTCTCCTGGATTTTTCTTTTTTTCTTTATCCCCACCACTTGATTATCAGCGTTCAGGTTATACTTTCTTAGCAATTTTTCAATTAATTTGCTTTGCCAACTGGACATTTGTATCCCTCCTGTTCGCTGTAAACAAGCGTCGACCACACGTTATTCAAGTATACAAGGAAAGTTTGGACCACAGCGAGCTAGTCGAACTATCCTAGTTTAATAAGAAAAGCCCACAGAAATTTCCGCAGGCTTGTTTTTGAGGTTTGTTAGAATCTTGATCCTCTGCTTTTTTGCTGTTTTCTTGCTTTTCTGCAGTCAGGACATCTTACCGGATCGTTTTCGAATCCTTTTTCCTGATAGAAAGCCTGTTCACTTTCAGTGAAAACAAATTCGCTTCCGCAGTCCTTGCAATCTAATCTTTTGTCAGCCATATCAATATTCTCCTTTCCTCTAATGGTTATTTAAAACGTTCTGATTCGCCGGAAAGGAGATTCTGACTCGTTTAAATATTTATCATATATGTTAAATATATCATATTAATAATCATGTTTCAATAGACTATCAATAATCGAGGAAAGGAATTTCACCATTTCTAAATTTTTTACACTCCCCAATGGCGCTGCACATCTGGCAATTCCTGGAGAGTTTGTCGCTTTTATAGAGAACCCTTGAAAGGTCTGAATTGGATTCCATATTCCTGTGACTGCCTATTGCGTCACTGATCATATTGATTTCGATCCTGTTAAAATCGTTTCTTACCAGAATCTCCTCTGATAGTCTGGCACTTGACACCGCATGGTCCTCTCCGTTTTCATATTCAAGCCACCTTCCGGTGTCGTGAAGCAGCGCTGCAGCATAAACGATTTCCTTTTCTATGTCCAGTCCTTCTTCCAAGACCAGAATCCAGGCAATTCTTGCAACATCTAAAAAGTGAGGCATGTCATGTCTGCAAAAAATCCTGTCTTTTTCAGCTTTCTGATTTTTCTCCACATATTCCAGATATTTTTGGTCTCTGATGATTTTATTCACCCTGACCATGCTCATAGATCCTTACGAAGCCTTACCTCTTCTCCTTTCAGGGAAGATAGTATGTCGCAGGCCCTCCTGCCTTTAATTTCAAGTTCGGGTGCAATCTCACAAAGTGGCACCATCACGAAAGCCCTTTCCAGCATTCTTGGATGGGGCACCGTAAGTATTTCACTTTCGGACTCATAGCCTTCATAAAGAAGAATGTCCACATCGATGGATCTTGGTCCAAATCGTATGGTCTTTACTCTTTTCAGCCCTCTTTCGATGCCCTGGCAAAAGGACAGCAGCTCCATAGGCTCAAGCTCCGTCTCTCCTTCCAGTACAATATTCAGGAACCATTCCTGATCCTTATAACCCACCGGTTCAGTCTCGTAGTACGAGGAAATCTGGCTTATATTTACATGCTGCCTTAACACCTCAACGGCTTTTTCAAGATTTTCCATGGTGTTGCCGACGTTGCTCCCTAGACTCAAGTAAATCTTTTTCATGTTTTATCTCCGCCTGTTACATTCTTTTTCTTTCTATCTCAACGCCCATATAATCAAATATTCCTGGGACAGGAGCCTCCGGTTTTTTGACCCTGACCGTGATCCGGCTAACCAGTGGAAAATCATGCAGTACCCGGGAGCAGATCCTTTCTGCCAATGCCTCGATCAAACCATATCTCTCATTTTCAACAGTGTCTTTGATCAAACTGTACACCATCCCATAATGAATGGTATCGGTCACATTGTCCGTCCGTCCTGCTTTTTCAAGATCAGCGAAAAGCTGTACATCGATAAAAAATTTCTGGCCGAGAACCTTTTCTTCATTCATAACTCCATGATATCCAAAAAACGCCATGTTTTTCATTATGATACTATCCATATTTCACCCTCTGACGATGGCATCAGTAACTTTTGCCGCTCTTGAATTTTCTTTCACATCATGGACTCTGACAATATCCATTCCCTGCAGAATTCCCATAACCGTGGTGGCAACGGTTCCATCTGTTCTTTCTTTGGGTGGAAGGTCCAAAATCTTGCCGATCATGGACTTTCTTGAGGTTCCAAGAAGAACCGGATATCCAAGATCTCTGATTTCTTTCAGTCTTGTCATGACTTCCTTATTTTGCTCAAGCGTCTTGCCAAAACCCACTCCCGGATCAAGGATAATATTCTCTTTATTCAGGCCGCCTTTAACCGCCATATCGATAGAGGCCATCAAAAACTTATTAATGCTGTCAATCAAGTCTCCCTGATAAACGGTGCCTTCATGATTATGCATGATAATGACAGGTACATCATATTTTA
>JAAXUP010000257.1 GCA_013335935.1 Eubacteriaceae bacterium
CCATAAGCCTCGGAGATGGGCGCTACGGATTATTTCCGTGGTGGCACGGCGAAGGAGTGCCGGATTTCCACCAGCCCGCGAAGTATTGCGTGGTGAGGTTGGGGTGATAATAATTATAGGTAGGGAGCGGTTTGCTTCCGTAGTACTGAATCTCCGAATGTTGTCAGCATGAAATAGTTGATGACATTAGGACGAGGCCCAAGACATTTTGGTGAATGAGTATTTTTTTACATTGCTTAATGAAATGTAATTTTATTGCTTTTTTCTATGGAGACACAATATTCTTTTTTTGAGATCATACATAGTCAGTTAGAACATGTTTTTGATGCTTCGGATATCGGTAAAGACTTGGATGGATTTATCCGTAGGCATCCGACAGAAAATTATGGAATATTTTCTGATTATGTTACTGGTGATAAGAATAGGCCCTCTGACTCGTTTGTTTTTACGATAACTCCTTTAGGAGAATTTCTTCCTGGTTTGTTTGAGTTAGCTCTAAATAAAAAAACGTACGATTTAAAAAAAGTTAAGTTTATCTCGCCAGAAATGCGGCTTTTGTTTAGTGATAAAAGATTTTTTTCTCTGTGCTTTTCGGTAAGCCGTAATGATATGTTAAGGTTTGATTATGTGAGTATAATGGAAAATATAGAAGAGCGTATCTTGTTTTTTAAATCAAATGGAATTCATGGTCAGCAGATTGCAAAAAAGTTAAATGTATTGCTAACTGCTATGAAATCAAAGACTTTTAATGTTCGTCTTCTTCGCAAAATAATATTTGTTGCGTCTATTGTTAGCTTTATTACATACATTTTGGGTAAGTATAGTGTTGTTCCTGTTAAGAAAATTGGCTGGTTTTCAGATCAAGACAATATTACCACAGGCTTTGATGGGATTGTTTATACCTTGCTTAAAATCGAGATGGCTAAAGTGTTTGTAAATCGCCTCAATTATAAATCGGAACCTTTTCTTGGAATTAATGAAGTTGTGCGTGGTGGGTTATGGTGTGATGAGATATTAAGGATACCTGACTATTTGGCAGGAACGATTTCTGCTTTCGATCTCACTTCATTAACAATAATTGAGCAGAAAAAATATATCGATATTCTTAAAGAACTTATTGCGGGAAATAGGTATATTAAATTAATAAGAGCGGATTTTGGTGGTGAATATGTTTTTCAGGAAATTAAAATAAATCCTTTAACCTGATGATAAAATTTTTGGTATCGCCAACATACTACTGTCACGTCTCCACTATATTGACGGATAAATCTTCGAAGAGAGGGCGCAGACCCGCCCATAAACTCATAAAAATAAATAGGTTAATAAGTATTTACGATTTTTGATGAGACAGTTTTCTGGTGACGTGACACTACATTCTTTTTCTGTACATAATTATACCCCCTGAGCATCCGCCAATTTCAGGTGTTCGCTCAGGGGGTAAAATATTATATCCTCACGTCGTCAATTTCATTTTCTCACAACTATCCGCATCCGACACAACCCTCTATCACAGCTTCGGGGTGCCGCCGGGGAAGATGTTGAGCATTCTTGTTTTGGCGACTGGCCGTGATCTCATGTCGCTATTTTCGGGTGCTGTTTTTGCGCTGCTTGCGGCCACTCCGGCGCGGGTGTATGTTTCGAATGGAGCGAGCCTCGGGCCGCCGCCTTTCTGAGTTCCTGCGACGGCAGGTTTCGGCTTCGGAGCGGTGGCGGCAGGAACGCTGGCAGGCTTTGCCGCAA
>JAAXUP010000137.1 GCA_013335935.1 Eubacteriaceae bacterium
TTATCAGGGAAAATTGCGCGAGTATCATCCGGATTCTTTTCTTATGACGCCGCATGTGTCCAGCAACTGTGAGGATTTTCTAGTTGGGCTTGCTGAAGATCTGAAAAACTTTGTTAAAAAACTATCCTGAAAAAGATATGATACGTTGCGGAATTATTGGATTTGGCAAAATGGGTAGTATCAGAGCGAAAGCCATAGAGGAAAGTGGAAAAGGGATTGTCACTGCAGTATATGAGCCTGAAGCCATTGATATACCATATAGTAGAGTTATAGATGAAATGGAAATTATTAATAACCCTAATATCGATGCTATTTTTATTTGTACTCCAAATTACAGGATACCAATATTATGCAAAGATGGATTGAGGGCTGGTAAGCACGTATTTGCAGAAAAGCCTCCGGCATTTACTGCAGCAGAAATAGAAGAGGTAATTGCTGTAGAACAAGATTCCGGTTGTTCGCTTATGTATGGATTTAATCACCGTCATCACGGTAGTGTGCAAAAGATAAAGCAGATTGTTGATGAGGGCTCAATGGGTAAGGTTCTGTGGATGCGTGGTCGTTATGGAAAGGAAGTAGATGAGGATTACTTTACAGGTTGGCGTGCGAAACCGGAATTAGCTGGTGGAGGTATCATGCTTGATCAAGGAATCCATATGCTTGATCTTTTTTTATATCTTGGTGGAGAATTTGATGAAGTACAAGCTATGGTTTCTAACCTTTACTGGCAAATTAATGGTATTGAAGATAATGTGTTTTTAAATATCAGAAGCAGCAAAACCGGAATATGTGCGTCTCTACACAGTACGATGACTCAGTGGAGATATATTTTTTCATTGGAAGTATTTCTTACGGACGGTTCAATGATATTAAATGGCTTAAAGACAAGCTCTGGAGCATATGGCGATGAAGTTTTGTCAATTAAAAGAAATAGAAATAAGACCAATATGCATGATGGTGCTTTTGATAGCGAAGAGAGAATAGTTTATCATGTTAATAATTCATGGCTTTCGGAAATTAATCATTTTATGAATTGTATTAAAGAAAACAAGAAGATTAAGATTGGGAATAGTCAAGATGCGTTGTCAGTTATGAATGTCATGGATAAAATATATTTAAAAAGATCTGTCGAAGATTAATAGTAAAAGATATATTAATTAAAAAAAAGTAATATGATTCTTTCGAATTATAATAGATATATAATTGCAATAAAAAATATGTCGTTTGATAGATTTTATTATGCACTTAAACGGAGGATAACTAACATTCCTAGTGTAATTGCTTGGAATTCAAATGTTGGGTATTCGAAAAAAAACAAGAAAGAATTAAGAAAATATAAGAATATCCATAATGGGGAGCGGTGTTTTATATTGGCTAATGGGCCAAGTTTGAATAAGGTAGACTTTGATCTATTGAAAAGTGAATATACTATCGGAATGAATAGAATATATTTAATGAAAAAGGTAAATGGATTTATGCCTAATTATTTGGCTTGTATTGATGAAAAATGTCAGTTAAAACAATTTTATGATGAGTATAATAAATTAAATATTCCTTGTTTTTTTAATTGGAATCAAAGAGGTTTGTTTGATAAAAAAAATAATCAGCACTTTGTGAAGGTAAAGTTTTCTGCAGGTTTTTCGCGTGATATAGTAAAAAGTCAAACTTATAATGGCGCATCTGTTACATATACATGTATTCAGTTGGCTTATTATATGGGGTTTCATGAGGTGTATTTGATTGGAAAGGATCATGAATATAAATGTCCTGTTAAAGCCGGCAAAACGAGCATTAGTGATGGAGCTGAAAAAAACCATTTTATAGATGGATATTATAAAAAAGGTCAGGTTTGGGATTCTCCAACATATGAAGTTGAAGAATGTGCATATAAAATTGCAAGATCTTTTTTTGAAAAAGAAAAAAAAGTCATTAAAGATGCTACTATAGATGGAAAGTTACAGATATTTGAAAAGGTTGATTTTTACTCTCTTTTTAATTAGGAAGAAAATAAAGGAATATATGTTTAAAGAAAAGGCCCTCTTAATAACAGGCGGTACGGGTACATTTGGTAATGCAGTTCTGCGTAGATTCTTAAATACTGAAATAGGTGAAATTCGTATATTTAGTAGAGACGAAAAAAAGCAGGATGATTTACGGAAGGAGTACAATAATAATAAGCTTAAGTTTTATATCGGAGATGTTCGCAATCCTGATAGTGTTCGTGATGCTGTTCAGGGTGTGGACTTTATTTTTCATGCGGCAGCTTTGAAGCAGGTTCCATCATGCGAGTTTTTCCCTCTTGAGGCATTGCGGACAAATGCACTTGGTACTCATAATGTTTTATCTCAAGCTACAATAGCAGGAGTCAAACGTGTTGTTGTGCTTAGTACGGATAAAGCTGTTTACCCTATCAATGCGATGGGCATATCAAAAGCCATGATGGAAAAGATAGCTGTAGCACAATCGCGAGTTTCAGGCGAGAGAACGGTTATCAATGTTACCCGGTATGGAAACGTCATGGCAAGCCGAGGGTCCGTAATTCCATTGTTCATAAAGCTCATGCAGGAAAAAAAGCCGATTACGATTACAGATCCAAACATGACAAGGTTCATGATGACCATTGATGATGCTGTTGATCTTGTTCTGTATGCATTCACAAACGGACAGCCGGGAGACACTTTTGTACAGAAGGCCCCAAGCGCAACAATAGGTACGCTTGCTCAGGCACTCAAGAAGCTTTTGAAGAGTGATGTGCCTGTTTCAATCATCGGCACCCGTCATGGAGAAAAGCTGTATGAAAGCTTACTGACTAGAGAGGAGCTTGCAGTAGCAGAAGATCTTGGCGGCTATTACCGAGTGCCGGCTGATAACAGAGATTTGAATTATGCGGCATATTTCAGCGAAGGGAGAGAAGAGGTGTCGTTGAAGGAAGATTATAATTCACATAATGTACAGCTTGAAGATGTCGATGGCATGTGTGAGTTATTGCTCAAGCTTGATTGTGTCCAGGATGCTTTAAACGGTAAAATAATAAGCGTTTAAAGCGATTTTGAATTTTGCATTCTTGATTTTGGATTATAAGAGGTTGAAAAGTTGTGGAGATTCTGGATGCTTGATTATGGAAGAAAAAATACAAAAGATTAAAAATAATGACGAGAATAAAGTTGGATGGCGATGAAGGAGAATCTGGTCAGGGATAAAAGCTATCAGTTTTCACTGAGGATTATAGGCCTTTGTAAGTCGCTTGTTGAAAAGAATGAGTTTGTAATGTCGAAGCAGGTTCTTAAATCCTGAACGAGTATCGGAGCTAATATTGAGGAAACTCTGCCTGGTCAAAGTCATCCGGATTTTATTTCCAAGATGTCCATTGCATCAAAAGAAGCAAGTGAAACGCTTTACTGGCTGCGTCTTCTTCGCGATAGCAACACGCTCGCCGCTGAACAGCTTGTCGATCTGATTGATGAATCTGAAAGCCTGATCAATATTCTTACCTCGATTGTGAAAAGCTTAGCTATAAAAAAAGTCTTAAGGTTGTTGAGATTTTGAATTTTAGATTCTTGATTTTGGGTTGTTAAGAAATGCTTTTCATCCACAATCTCTTCAGATGTTACAATTCAAAAATTATTAATCAGTAATTATTTTTAAATGCCGTTACAATCCAAAATCCAAAATCCAAAATCCATAATTACTAAAATCCTGGTAACCGGGTCGAAGGGTTTTGTGGGCCGGAATCTTTGTGCGGTGCTGGGGACGATGGAGCAAGTGCGGGTAATGGAGTTCGATTGCGGCAATACTCCCGAGGAGCTTGAGGGGATGCTTGGTGAGGCTGAGGTTATTTTTCATCTTGCAGGTGTGAACCGTCCGAAAAACGAGGAGGAGTTCCGTACCGGCAATGCAGGGCTCACCGAGGATATATGCTCGATTTTGAGGCGGATGGAACGGACGCCAAAGATCGTTCTGGCATCATCCATTCAGGCAGATCTCGATAATCCATATGGCAACAGCAAGCTGCTGGCCGAGAAGGCTCTAAGGGAGTTTTCGGATGCTACCGGCGCTCGCACGGTTGTGTACCGCTTCAAGAATCTGTTCGGAAAATGGTGCCGCCCGAACTATAACTCGGTGACGGCTACCTTTTGTCATAATATAGCTCATGGCTTGCCAGTGAGCATATCCGATCCAGGTCGCTTGATAGAGCTGTCCTTTATCGACGATGTGGTTTCCTCCCTGACCAGTGAAATTCCCTATGCTGAAGAACTGTATGAAACAGGGTTTGCATTCGGTGACGATATCCTTTCTCACTCCGTTACGCTTGGCGAACTTGCCGAATTGATTGTTTCGTTCCGCGAATCGCGCCGAACCCTTGTTCTGCCAGGTTTCGACAGCCGGTTTGTCAGGGCGCTCTATGCGACTTATCTCAGCTATCTCGACGGAGAGGATTTTGCTTACGGGCTTACTATAAGAA
>JAAXUP010000258.1 GCA_013335935.1 Eubacteriaceae bacterium
AATTTCTTCTAGCTGTAGGTATTGCCATTCAAATCCTTTACCTGTTTGATTTCCAGATCTACAGAGCATATTTCAGTCTCTTTCTTAATTTCACCGTTATGATCCACTATAAAGTTTTCCATTTTCTCTGGAACAGCTCCAGTGCCGCTTTTCGGATACATATAGTCAAGATAAAGGCTGAAATAACTCAGGGCAAAAAATGTCGGCGTTTTTTTGAAAAAATGCTGTGCGATCATATCAATGAGCGCTTGATTCCTGGTGAAATTCTGCAGGTATTCGTCAA
Organism: Eubacteriaceae bacterium; assembly: GCA_013335935.1. Classification (GTDB taxonomy): domain Bacteria; phylum Bacillota; class Clostridia; order Eubacteriales; family Alkalibacteraceae; genus JAAXUP01. The sequence goes on from JAAXUP010000258.1 coordinate 284, forward strand.
CCGGTTCATTGAGTCTGGTAATTTTTTTTATGGTCACAAGATATTTGAACAGCCAGGGAAGAATGGTCTTGTAAAGGTATTCCTTGTCCTGTTTCAAATCTAAAAAAAGTGGATTGTCGATGCCGTAAAGTATATCCATGTATTTCATGATCCGCTTAATTTCTTTAATGATCTTTTCGATATCATCCGCGTTTTCTGGAAATGCATTACTCAACAAAGTTTTATAATCTTCCAAACTGTCCTTTGAATCAACGATGACAACCTCATTTTCCACTCCTATGGAAACAATGTTTCTGACAAAATCTATTTCCAAACCCAACTGTCTGAGCATGGGAAATACTATTCCTGAATTTTCAATGGCTCTTATGCCACCGTCAAATGTAAATCCTTTGTAATCAAAAGAATTAACAAGGCCGCCGACTTTCTTTACTTTTTCGCACACCAACACCTTGTATCCTGCTTTGCTCAGGTAGGCTGCGGAGGTCAGTCCCGCCATTCCTCCCCCAACTATTATTACATCGTAGTTCATACAACCCCCACCCTTATTGTTTTTTCGGGCTAAGCCCTGTCATTTTCATGCTAAGCTCCCATATCTGCTTTCCCATTCTGCGGTCAAGTGCATGTACAGCAGGTTTTTCATCAGTAGTCAGATTAAAAAAACGCCCGCTGACTTCACTCATTTCCGGATCAGATGCCAAGTAGTAAATAGCCTCACCCGATATAACCGGGTCCTTCAGGAAATGCATGGTTACGTGATGCAAAAACCATTTATAAAGCCACCCGTTATTATTTCCGATATTTGTTTTTACATCCCCTGGATGCAGTGCGTTAATGGTAACCCCAGATCCCTTCAAAATATCTGCTAGCTCCCAGACAGTAAGCAGTTGAGCGGTTTTGGAAGCCCCGTAGCCTCTAAGCCCAATATAATGGCGCTTTTCCCAGTTAATATCTTCCGGGTCAAGACCATTAAAGCGATGTCCTTCGGAATTCACGTGTAGGATTCGCGCCGGCGCACTCTCTTTCATTCTCTCAATAAGCAGCTGGGTAAACAGAAAGGAAGCCAGATGGTTTACGCAAAAAACCATTTCAAAACCTTCTGAGGTATAAACTCGTTTTGTTGAATGGAGTCCGGCGCTGTTGATGAGTACATCGATTTTAGGGTAGTTATTTAATATCCGCTCTGCCGCATTCCGGACTTCCTCCAGACAGCTAAAATCGGCAATAATAATATCTACCGGAACCTTCCATTCCGCCTTGATTTCTCTGCGGATACGTTCCGCCTTCTCCAGATTTCGGCAAACCATGACGATATGAGCGCCTCCCCTAGCCAGTCTTTTGGATGCCTCAAGCCCTACTCCTGAAGTTGCGCCAGTTATTACGCATACTTTGCCTTCCATGATCGTTGTGCTCTTCTTCTGCACTGCTTTTCCATTTTTGATAAAGATCAATTCATC